>NZ_JASCPN010000005.1:0-185531 GCF_029960155.1 Pseudomonas sp. PS01300
CATGCGTGGGGGTTGTGGTTCAAGGCGGCGAAGTGACGGGCCTCTTCGCCCGCAAGGCTGGCTCCTGCAGGAACCAGCCTTGCGGGCGAAGGCCCCGGCAACTACACGATGGGCAACCCATTGTTGACCACTTCCCGCGTATACGACGCCAGCTGCTTGGCATCCATGCTGGCCACCAGGTCGGCCTCGATGGGCCGGTGCGCCACGATACTCACATCGGTGCAGCCCAGGGCGTTGTGGCGGATCCGGCGCACTGCCGGGCTGATGGTCACGGGGATGATGCCGATGCCCATTTCCTTGGCGATGCGAAATGCACCGGTCTTGAACGGCAGCACGCCCTGCCCTGTGTTGCGCGTGCCCTCGGGGAAGATCCAGAGCGATGTATTGCTGTCGGCCACGCGGGTGGCGATGCGCCGCAGGCTGGTGATCGACGCGCGCGGGTTGCTGCGGTCGATGAACAGGCTGCCGGTCAGCCAGTACAGTTGCCCGGCCAACGGCAGCCAGCGCAACGATTGCTTGCCCACGATCACCGTGCCTGGGCGCAGCGCCTGGGCCACGACAAATGCATCGTGGTTGCTTTGGTGGTTGGCCACATAGATGTAGGAGCGGTCGGGCGCGATGGCGTCGAAACCACCGACCTCGACGCGCACGCCAAAGATCCAGTTGATGGCCCTGTAGACCTTGCAGGCCAGGTAGAGGTTGTCCTGCTTGCGCGGATTGAGCAACAGCACCAGGCACAGGAACGGAAACGTCACCACCACGAACAGCACGACCAACAGCCAACGCACACACGCAATCATTGCTTTACCACCTTCCCTCGACATGTTCACCCGTCACGCTGCCAGTTGCAGTGCGCGGGTCGTCTGGTCATCGATTTCGATCCAGAAGGCCAGCACCGGCTTGTCGTCAATCATCTGCGGACGCGCGATTCTTCGCGTGGTCACGCCCATGCGCTTGAGCAACCGCTCGTTACCCATTGCAGTAAAGGCAATCAGCCTGCGCGCCCCCTGGGCACGGGCCACATCGATCACCTTGCCGACCATCGCCACGGTATTCTGCCAAGCCTGTTCAGCCGACAGGTATTGGCCTTTGGGCGAACTCATGGCGAAGCGCGAGAGCTCCCATATGTCCTGCTGATAGGGGAGCGGCGCATCGCCAACCAGGTGCGGAAACACTTCTGCCAGCAGGTACGGGCGATGGGTGGGGATCAGGCGGGCACAACCGAAAATATTCTGTTGCTTGTCGCATGCCAGCACATACAGCGTATCGGGGCGGTCGAACTCATCCCACTCCTGACCCTCGGGACACTGCAATGGCCAGCCCAGCTCCCTTACAAACACCTGGTAGCGGTACTCGGCCAGTGCGCTCGCCATGGTGCGCGGAAAGTCTTTGATGGTCCCGGTTACAGCAGTGAACATGAAAACGCCCCAACTCAAAGAGCTGGGAGTACAACAAACCCTCCGGAGCCTATATAGCTGCCCGAAAGGGCAGGTTTATTCGTAGGAAAAACCTGAAATGCCAGCGCACTGATGGCCATTTGCTACAGAAGTTTTCCGCGAAAACTGTACCGTACGGTATAATTCGGGCCTGTTTGCACTCTCCATTGGCCGAGCACATTCCACCCATGAAAGGCACATTGCGTGAATGACTGGCGCGAGCACTTCATTGCCGTGGTGACGGGGTGCCGCAACGAAAGCGAGCTGTTCAGCGAGCTGACCCGGCTTACCCGCGAGCTGGACTTCGAGTTCTGTTCCTATGGGCTGAAGAATCCGCTGCCGATCGCCGCCCCGCAGTTCATCCTGCGCTCCAACTACCCCAGCGCCTGGGAAGCCAGGTACGTGGCCGAGGACTATTTTTCCTGCGACCCGACGGTGGCCCACGGGCTGACCCGCACCACGCCCCTGCAGTGGGCCGCCGCGCAACAGCAGCACCAGCAGGCATTCTGGGAAGAGGCGCGGCACTACAGCCTGGACCACGGCTGGTGCCTGTCGGTGCAGGGCGACTACGGCACCATCGGCCTGCTGTCCCTGTCCCGCCCGGATGACCCGATCTCCACACTGGAACTGGACGCCAAGGAAGCCAAGCTCATCTGGCTGTCGCAACTGGCGCACAGTGCCATGACCGGCTTCTTTGCCCAGACCCACCTGCCCGAGGCCCAGAAGACCCTGACCGCACGGGAGAAAGAAGTGCTCAAATGGACCGCCGTGGGCAAGACCTACAGCGAGATCAGCATCATCCTCACCATCGACAGCCGCACGGTGAAGTTCCACCTGGTCAACGCCATGCGCAAGCTGCAGGCCAGCAACAAGGCCGAGGCGACGGTGAAGGCAATTCTGCTGGGGATGCTTTTCTAGGCCAGGGCTGCATCAATAGCTGAAAATTCCCGACACAGCGACTAAGGTAGGCACAGATCGGTGCCCGCCCCTGGCCCGAGACAACAAGATGACGGTGAGCCGCCCCTGCGCGCGCCACGGTCGACGGGAGCCCAGCATGCAGCATACCCAGACCAGCCCGAGCGATCTCGCGGCCTTCGTCGACGATCACTTCCCCGAGCGCGGCATCCGCCCCGACCCTGTCATTGCGCAGTCCTGGTACCGCAGCGTGGTCGAGCATCGCCTCGACCCCGGCGCCGCCGGGCGTACCCATGTGCTGGGCGCCGACGCCATCCGCCAGCATCAACAGCAGCACCAGCAATACCTGGCCATCGCCAGCCAGGGCGTCAGCGGCCTGGCCAGGCGCGTGGTGCCGGCCGGGTTCGCGGTGCTGCTCAGCGACGAACACGGCATCACCCTCGACACCCGCCTGCCCGAAGCCAGCCACATCTATACCCAGGCCGGGCTGGTGGTGGGCGCGCGCTGGGACGAGTCGATTGCCGGCACCAACGGCATCGGCACCACCCTGGCCGCCGCGCAGCCGCTGATCATCCACCGCGAAGAGCACTTTCTGGCCTCCAACTTTCGCCTGAGCTGCTCGGTGGCGCCGATCTTCGACGCCCAGGGCCTGCTGCGCGGCTGCCTGAACGCCACTTGCCTGAACAGCAACGGGCCCAAGGAGGCGCAGTACCTGACCCTGCAACTGGTGATCCTGTATGCGCGGCTGATCGAGAACGCGCACTTTCGCGAGTGCTACCGCGACCGCCTAACCCTGTCGCTCAAGCCCATCGACGACATAGCCGACCTGGCCAACGAGCAGTTGCTGGCGCTGGACGACAACGGCCGCATCATCGGCGCCAACCGCGCCACCTTCGTTGCCCACCAGCGCGATGCGGCGCCGCTGCTGGGTGCGCGCATCGACAGCCTGCTGCCAACCTCGATGGATGAACTGCTGCACCTGACCCAGGGCGGTGCACGCGGCGTGCGCCTGCGCGGGCAGCAGGACGACGCCTTGCTGGATGTGGGCCTGCGCATACCGTCGCAGCGCCACCGCCCTGCCCCGGCCAGACCGCCGGTGCGCAGCAGCCACCCCGACCTGCAGCAGCTGGCCGGCGGCGATGCGCGCCTGCAACAGGCGGTGCAGCGGGTGCGCAAGGTGCTCGACAAGGACCTGCCGATACTGATCACCGGCGAGACCGGCACCGGCAAGGAGGCATTCGCCCGCGCCATCCACCAGGCCAGTGCGCGGCGCGCCGGGCCGTTCATCGCGCTCAATTGCGCGGCGATTCCCGAGACGCTGATCGAGAGCGAGCTGTTCGGCTACCGCGGCGGCAGCTTCACCGGGGCCGACAAGAAGGGCATGAAGGGCAAGCTGGAACTGGCCGCCGGCGGCACGCTGTTTCTGGACGAGATCGGCGACATGCCGGCGCACCTGCAAACCCGTTTGCTGCGGGTGCTGGCCGAGCGCGAGATCTTCCCGATCGGCGCCCAGGCGCCGGTGGCGCTGGACGTGCAGGTGGTGTCGGCGACCCACCAGGACCTGCACGGGATGATTGGCGACAAGCGCTTTCGCGAGGACCTCTACTACCGCCTGGGCGGCATGAGCCTGGCGTTGCCGGCCTTGCGCGAACGCAGTGACCGGGGCGCGTTGATCGAGCAGTTACTGGCGGCGCAGAGCAGCGGCGTGCGGTTGACCGAACAGGCCCGCCAGTGCCTGCATGCCCATGCGTGGCCGGGCAACATTCGTCAGTTGCTCAATGCATTGCGCTACGCGGTGGCGTTGGCCGAGGACGGGGTGATCGACGTGGATTGCCTGCCGGCGGAAGTGGTGCAGGTGGTGCGCGGCGAGCCGCTGCGCATCGACAGCCAGGACCCGGCCAGCGAGTTGCTGCAAAGGTTGCGGCGCCATCGCTGGAACATCAGTGCGGTGGCGGCTGAACTGGGGGTGGCGCGCTCGACGCTGTATCGGCAGATGAAGAAGTACGGGGTGGTGCAGCCCAATGATCGGTTGTGATGGCAGGGGTTGCTGTGCAACCCATCGCGGGTCGAGCCCGCTCCCACAGGCTGTGGGAGCGGGCTTGACCCGCGATGAGGCCCTAACAGGCTACCTGGGCCTCAGATCTGGATGTAGACCACATGGGTATGCGTGTACTCATACAACCCATGCTTGCCATCGGCCCCACCGATCCCCGACTTGCGCGTGCCGGCATGGAAGCCCTGCATGGCTTCGAAGTTCTCGCGGTTGATGTAGGTCTCGCCGAAATCCAGCGCGTTGCTGGCATGCATCGCTGCACTCAGGCTGCGCGTGTACAGCGATGAGGTCAGCCCGTATTCACTGTCGTTGGCCAGCGCAATCGCCTCGTCCAGGCTCTCCACGATCTGGATCGGCAACACCGGCCCGAAGATCTCCTTGCGCATGATCTCCATGTCGGCCGAGCAGCCGGCCAGCACCGTCGGCTGGTAGTGGAAGCCCTGCCCGCGATCGGCCACCGCGCCCCCGGTCACCAGCTGCGCGCCCTGCCCGGTGGCGGTGCGCACCATCTGCCCGACCTTGTCCAGGGCGGCCTGGTTGATCAGCGGGCCCATGTCCAGGTCCGCCTCGGCCAGCGGGTCACCATAACGGGTGGCGGCCATGGCGCTGGCCAGTTTGTCGGTGAACTCATCCGCCACCTCGCGCTGCACGTACACCCGCTCGGCGCAGTTGCACACCTGCCCGGTGTTGATCACCCGCGACGCGGTGATCGACTTGACCGCCAGCTCCAGGTCCGCATCAGCCAGCACGATAGCCGGCGCCTTGCCGCCCAGCTCCAGGTTGAGCTTGGTGATGTTCGGCGCCGCCGCGGCCATGATCCGCGAGCCGGTGCCCACGCTGCCGGTGAAGCTGATCAGGTCGATGCCGGCGTGGCTGGTCAGGCGCTGGCCCACGGTCGCCCCGGTACCGCACACCACGTTGAACACGCCGCTGGGCAGGTCGGTCTCGGCCACCAGGCGGGCGAACTCGAAGCAGTTGATCGGTGTTTCTTCGCTGGGCTTGATCACGATGGTGTTGCCCGTGAGCAGGGCCGGCGCCATCTTGCGGGCGATCAGAAAGAACGGGAAGTTCCACGGCAGAATCCCGGCCACCACACCCAGCGGCTTGCGCAGCAGAAAGATGCTTTCACCGGCGCGGTCGCTGGTGAGCACCTCGCCTTCCAGGCGTCGCGCCCACTCGGCCATGTAGTCCAGGTAGTCGGCGGTGAAGTTGACTTCGACCAGGGCCAGGCCGAGCACCTTGCCCTGCTCGGCGGTGATGATGCGCGCCAGGCGCTCGGCGTTGTCGCGCACCTTGCTGGCGATCTTGCGCAGGTAGCCGGCGCGCTCGATGGCCGGGCGCGTGGCCCAGCCCTTCTGGGCCTTGCGCGCGGCGGCAATCGCCTGCTCCACCTGCGCGTCACTGGCCTGGGGCACGCGCCCCAGCAGTTGTCCATTGGCCGGGTTGTGCACCTCGATCTGCGCGTCGCTGTCGACGAACGCATTGGCGATGTAGTTCTGGTAGATGACGTCACTCATGGGTCAATGGCTCCTTTTCAATGGGATGACTTGGCGCTGAACTGCTTCCAGGTATCGCCTTCCTGATGAAGGTCGTGGGCGCGCTTGATCAGGTACTGGTGGATCTGGTCGACCTGCTCGGGGGTGAAGGCGTCGGCGAACGACGGCATGCCATCCGGCACGCGGCCACCGAAGAGGATGCCGAGGAACATCTGGTGCTTTTCCGGGGTGAGCTTGCGCAGGTCGGGCAGCACGCCGCCGCTGACCGCGTGGATACCGTGGCACTGCGAGCAGTAACCGTCGTACAGCTTGGCGCCCGCCTCGATCGATGCGGTGTCGTTGCTCAACGCGGGTGGTTTGGGGGTGTCCGGGCGTGGCGCCGGCTCTTGCAGCTTGGCGGTGCCGCCCAGCTTGTAGGTCAGCACCTGGGCGTACGGCTGCACGCCGGCCCGCAGCGACAGGGCACCGGCAAAGGTGGAGAACGCGCCGCCCCAGCCGGCCATGAAGGTCACGTACTGCTCGCCATCCACGCTGTAGGTGACGGGCGCGGCCATCACGCCGCTGGCAGCCGGTTGCTCCCAGAGTTTTTCGCCGGTGTCGGCGGCATAGGCGATCACCCGCCCGTCGGCGCTGCCCTCGAACACCAGGTTGCCCGCGGTACTCAAGGTGCCGCCGTTGAAGATGGTCACGTAGGGCACTTCCCAGGCGGCCTGCTGCTTGACCGGGTCCCAGGCGATCAGCTTGCCCGACCAGCTCTTGGCCATCTCCAGCAGGCCTTCGGCACCTTCGGGCATCATCCCGGTGCGCAGGCCCAGCTGGTACATGCTCTTGAACGGATTGCGCTTGGGCGCCTCGGGGATGTGCTCGTAGTAGGCCGACATGATGTGCGCCGGGATGTACACCAGCCCGGTGTCGGGGTTGTACGACATCGGCTGCCAGTCATGCGCACCCCAGAACGCCGGGGTCACCAGGTTGCGCTTGCCGTTCTTCCAGTAGGCGGCGTTCTCTTCGTCCAGGATCGGCCGCCCGGTCTTCATGTCCATGCCCTTGGTCCAGCTCTGCGGCACGATGCCCTTGGCCGACAGCAGCTCGCCGGTGGCGCGGTCGATCACATAGAAGAAGCCGTTTTTCGGCGCCTGCATCAGCACCTTGCGCGGCTTGCCGTCGATGGGCAGCTCGGCCAGGATCATGTGCTGGGTGGCGGTGTAGTCCCAGGCATCGCCCGGGGTGGTCTGGTAGTGCCACACGTATTCGCCGGTGTCGGCATTGACCGCCACGATGGACGACAGGAACAGGTTGTCGCCCTTGGCCTGGCTACGCCATTTGGGGTCCCACAGCGAGCCGTTGCCCACGCCGATGTACAGCAGGTTCAGCTCCGGGTCGTAGGCGAACGAGTCCCAGGCGGTGCCGCCACCGCCCTGCTCCACATAGGCATCGCCGAACCAGGTCTTGGCGGCGATCTCCATGCCCTTGCCCTCGGGCGGCAGCTTGGGGTCGCCCGGCACGGTGTAGAAGCGCCACGCCTCCTTGCCGGTTTCGGCGTCGTAGGCGGTGACATAGCCCCGCACGCCGAACTCGGCGCCGCCGTTGCCGATCACCACCTTGCCGTTGACCACCCGAGGGGCGCCGGTGATGGTGTAGCTGCGCTTGTGGTCGGCGCGGGTGTCGACCGACCAGGCGCGCTGGCCGGTCTTGGCGTCGATGGCCTCCAGGCGCCCGTCGAGCACGCCCACGTAGACCTTGCCCTTCCACACCGCCACGCCACGGTTGACCGCGTCGCAACAGGCTTCGCCGGCGCGGTGGCGGTCCGATTGCGGGTCGTACTTCCAGATCAGCCTGCCGTCGCGCGCATCCAGCGCGTACACCACCGAGAACGGCCCGGTGGTGTACATCACCCCGTCGACCACGATGGGGGTGGCTTCCACGCCACGGTCCAGGTCCAGCTTGTAGCTCCAGGCCAGGCCCAGCTGGCCGACGTTCTGGTCGCTGATCTGCTTGAGCGGGCTGTAGCGCTGTTCGTCGTAGGTGCGCCCGGTGCTCATCCAGTTACCGGGCTCCTTGTCGGCGGCGATGATGCGCGCGCCATCGACGTTGGCCGGGATGTCCGCAGCCAGCGCCGGTGTACCCGCCAGGCTCAGCAGCACGGCAACGGCAAGGGATTTGAGGGGAAGCGAGGCGAGGCCAGTCTGTCTCATGGGAGTGTCCTGTTCTTATTAGTGGCGCAGTCTTCGCGCTGCGCCATCAGCTCATCGCAACCGCCATGCCAGCTGTGACATGAACCGCCACAACCGCTCTGGCACGCGGCTTTTCGCGCGCCGCACCGATGCCGCCCGCGCTGCAATCAACGCTACAGGTGTTGCATCACCCGCTACACAGGGCGCACACCTGTAGCGCAGTGTTGGCCCGGCGCACGCCGCATTCACAAATCGAATGGCAGGGATTTCAACATTTAATTTGTGGATAGCTAAAGATGGTCATAACGTAGCGGTGCAATCCCTGAACGGGGCCGCCCGCCGCAGGCTGGCCCGGGGGGCACAACAACAAACATCGAGACTGTCCATGTCCAGAACCACTTACTTCGCCCCCCACGGCGGGCACCCGGCTCAGACCGAGCTGCTGACAGACCGTGCCATGTTCACCGAAGCCTACGCGGTGATCCCCAAGGGCGTGATGCGTGACATCGTCACCAGCCACCTGCCCTTCTGGGACAAGATGCGCATGTGGGTCATCGCCCGCCCGCTGTCGGGTTTCGCCGAGACCTTCTCGCAGTACATCGTCGAAGTTGCCCCTGAAGGCGGCAGCGAGCGCCCGGAGCAGGACAAGAACGCCGAGGCGGTTCTGTTCGTGGTCGAAGGTGAAGTCGACATCACCCTGCAAGGCAAGCCGTACACCCTCAAGCCAGGCGGCTACGCATTCATTCCGCCGGGCGCCGACTGGAGCCTGCGCAACAACAGCGCGGCCAACGTGACCTTCCACTGGATCCGCAAGCACTACCAGGAAGTCGAAGGCCTGGCGCACCCGGAAGCGTTCGTCACCAACGAACAGGACGTTACCCCGATCCCGATGCCGGGCACCGATGGCGCCTGGGTCACCACCCGCTTCGTCGACATGGCCGACATGCGCCACGACATGCACGTCAACATCGTGACCTTCCAGCCGGGCGGCACCATCCCGTTCGCGGAAACCCACGTGATGGAGCACGGCCTGTACGTGCTGGAAGGCAAGGCGGTGTACCGCCTGAACCAGGACTGGGTCGAAGTGGAAGCCGGCGACTTCATGTGGCTGCGCGCCTTCTGCCCGCAGGCCTGCTACTCGGGTGGCCCTGGCCCGTTCCGCTACCTGCTGTACAAGGATGTGAACCGCAACGTGAACCTGACGCTGAACCCAAAGCGTTAAGCAGGTAGCGATGCAGAAAGCCCGCCGTGACTGGCGGGCTTTTTTGTGGGGAAGTGACCCGCAGGCTCACACCGCCTGTGCTTCGAGCAGGCCGGTCAACACGCCCGCCAGCGCTCGTACCATCGGGTCGGCCGTCTGGCGATGCAGAATCAGAATCTCGTAGCTGTCGATCACCGGCAGGCCATCCGCCTCGCCGAGCACCCGATGCTCGGCGGTGACGGCGCGTGGCGGCAGCAGGCTGATGCCCATGCCGTCGGCCACGGCGGCCTGAATGCCGCTGAGGCTGGAGCTGGTGAACGCGATGCGCCAGCGCCGGCCCAGGCTCTCTACTGCGCTGATGATTTCGTCGCGGTACAGCCCGCGTGGCGGAAAGGTCACCAGCGGGATCGGGTCCAGCGCCAGGGCCGGGTTGTGTGCGCTGTCGATCCAGCGCAATTGCTCCGGCCAGCTGGCCACCCCTTCGCGACCGTTGCGCCGCTGCTTGAGCAGCACCAGGTCGAGCTCGCCGTTGTCGTAGCTCTGGCTGAGGTCGCGGCACAGGCCGCTGGTGACTTCGAGCTTGACCTGCGGGTGCCTGCGGTTGAACGCCGACAGTGCGTTGGTGGTGCGCCCGCCAACGAAGTCTTCGGGTACGCCCAGGCGCAGGGTCACGCCGACCGTGGCGCCGGCCAGGGCTTCGAGCATCTGGTCGTTGAGGGCGAGCATGTGGCGGGCATAGCCGAGCAGGGTCTGGCCGGCGTCGGTGGGCAGCACCTCGCGATTGCCGCGCTCGAGCAGGCGGTGACCGACCATCTCCTCGAGGCGCCGGACCTTCTGGCTGATGGTCGACTGGGTGGAATGCAGGCGCGTGGCCGCCGTGGTGAAACTGCCGCAGTCGGCCACCACCACGATGGCGCGCAGCAGGTCGAGGTCGAACAGAGACCTGTTGGGTTTGAGGCTGAGGCTCATGGCGGGATTCAGGTTTTGAATGGGTAGGCGGTTTTCTAGCATGTGCCGGGGGGTTGGGCAAATGCGCGAACCTGCAGGAGCCGGCCTAGCCGGCCAAAGGGTTGGGTTACCCCAGCAGGTTCGGCACAGACGAAATCAGCAGCGAGACACCCGAGGCAGTCAGCAAGCCCAGCACGATACGGCGAAACTGCAGGTCGCTGATGCCGATGTACAGGCGCGTACCAAGGAAGGTCGGAATCAGCATGGCCGGCGCGACGATGGCGAAGAACGGCAGCATGTCCACCGTAACGATGCCGGTGCCCAGGTAGGTGAGCATGGTCACGAACAGCATCGACAGGTTGAAGTTCTGGATGATCGAGCGCTGCAGGTCGCGCTCGTAGCCCTTGAGGGTGCACCACAGCGTCGGGACCGTGCCGGTGAAACCGCCAAGACCACCCATAACGCCACCGATCACACCGATGACGCCATCGACCAGCCGGCCGGCCAGCGGGATTCTCGGCAATCTGCCGGCCAGCAGCATGACCGGGCACCAAGTCACCAGCAGGGCCCCGAGCAAGGTCTTGAACCAGTGCATGTCCAGGTTGGGCAACAGCGCAACACCCAGAGGAATGCCGGCCAGGCCACCGAGGATGAAGGGCAGCAGGCGTTGCAGGCTCAAGCCCCGGCGCACCGAGAACGCGGCCACCACCTGCCCGGTGAGGCCGCCGAACACCGCCAGGGTGGCGGCCAGCTTCGGGTCGAGCACCCAGGCCCAGAACGACATCGCGACCATGCTGAAGGCGAAGCCCGAAAGCCCCTGGACGAACCCCGCAACAACGGCCCCGAGAGCGACCACCAGGTAGATCGTGAGCATCTGCAAGACATCCGGGGTGACTGTGAACGAGTTAGCGATGATGCCATCGCGCAGGGGGGGCCTGTCCAGCATGTCAGCCCCCACTGCAACATCGTCACACCGCCAGCAGCACGCCCCACAACGGCAACGCTGCGGCCAGCCAAACCATTGCACGCGGCCAGTACGGCAACAGCATCGCCACCCCGAACCCGGCCAGTGAAATACCGCCAAACCAGGCTACCGGCCCCATCGCCCAGCCCCAGGCCACGCCACTGACCCACAGGCTGATGGCCAGCGCCGACCAGCCCGCCGACCGCAGGGCCACCCGCATCCAGGGTGCAGGTGCCCTGCCCCACACCTGCTTGTAGTGCCGCTCCAGCCCCAGGCACAACGCCAACATGCCCACATAGGCAAACACCACCGCGCCGATCATCAGCATGTCATTGCCCCTCCACCGCTACCGTCGCACGCTTGCGCGCAGGTTTTTCTTCACGCGGCGCCACGCAGCGCCATGCCGTATACGCCAGCAACCCACCCAGCACCACGCTGGTGGCCTCCAGCACGCGGTGCGCCGGGTCGTGCTGTGCGGTCAACGCGCCCAGCACCGGCAGGCCGATGCACAGTACCGCGGCCAGCCCCAGCTGCTCGGCCCAGGCGCGCTGCGCCGGGCGCAAACCGGCATGCAGCAGCGACAGCAACCACACCGCGAAGAACGCCTTGACCTCCCAGTTGGCCCGCTGCGCCAGCTCCACCGGCAGCAAGCGGTTGGCCCACAGCAAGCCTGCGCAGGCCAGCATCAGGCCGGCGACGAACGCCACGTTGAAGCTCTCGGCCACCTTGTACCAACGCTGCGCCGACACCGAGGCACTGGCGTACTTGCGCCGGCGCTTGACGCAGAACAGCACCAGCCCGGTGCCGATCATCGCGGTGCTGACCAACGCACACACGAAGTACAGCCAGCGCATCGGATAGCCGCCGAACTGCGCGAAGTGCAGCCCCGCCATCACCCGCTGGGTGAGCACGGCAGGCCGCATGTCGGGCACATCGCGCAGCAGCTCGCCGCTGACGCCGTCGAACACCATGGCCTGCCCCTTGCTCAGGGCGATGCGATAGCCCAGGGTCGGGCGCACCTCGATCCGCGCGGCCGCCGTACCGGGGTTGGAGATACCGATGCTGCTGATGGCGCCCAGCCGCTCTTGCGCGCTGGCCAGTACCGGGGCCAGGTCCACCAGCGCGGCTGGCTGCTTGAGCGCCGCGCGCGGCGTGGGCAGACGCTGCTCGCCCTGGGCCTTGTAGTACGCCTGGTTGTCACCCTCGAACAGCGCATCCACCGCCGCCGGCATGTAGATCAGCAAAAAGATCACCAGCCCGGTGTAGGTGATCATCAGGTGAAACGGCAACAGCAGCACCGCGCTGGCGTTGTGAAAATCCAGCCACGAGCGCTGGCCCTTACCGGGGCGGAAGGTGAAGAACTCCTTGAAGATCTTCTTGTGGATCACGATGCCGCTGACCAGCCCCACCAGCATCACGATCGCCAGGGCGCCGACCACGAAGATGCCCCAGTTGCGCGGCAGGTTCAGGGTGAAGTGAAAGCGGAAGAAGAAGCTGCCGCCGGCCGTTTCGCGCACCTCGATCGGCTCGCCGGTATGCGGGTCGAGCGCGGTGCCGCCACCGCGTCGACGCTCGCCGGACGCTACCTGCAAACCGGGCGAACGCGCATCCGGCAGGCTGATGTTCCAGTTGCTGGCGCCCGGTGCATGCTGGGTCAGGTAGGCCAGCCCGCGTTGCGCGGCCTGCAACTGGGTGAGGTCGTGGCTGCGCACCTCGGGGCGCATCCAGTTGTCGATTTCGCTGTCGAACACCGCCAGCGTACCGGTGGCGAATATCGCGAACAGCAGCCAGCCGAAGATCAAGCCGGCCCAGGTGTGCAGCCACGCCATGGATTGGGTGAAGGTATTTTTCATCTCACAGGCTCCACAACTGCGGCCAGAAGCCGACCGCCGCCAACGGCACCGCCAGCGCCGCCGGCCACCACGCACGCAGGGCATCGCGACTGGCGAAGGCCCACAGGAACGCGCAGGTGTAGAACGCAAAGGACGGCAGGCTGGCCACGATCACCGCATCCACCGCAGGCATTGGCAGCACACGGGCCAGAAAAGCCGTGGCCGCATAGCTGAATGCATAGCCGCCCAGCAAGGCGGCCGCCGCGCGCGACACAATCAACAACCAGACCGGTCGGGTGTTGCTCATCAGGTTTCTCCTTGTGCTGCCGCTGGCAGGCGCAGGTTCACGCGCAGGCCCGGCTTGAGGTTCTGTGCCCATACCTGGCCGCCCTGCAACTGCACCCGGCAACGGGCGATCGTCAGGCCCAGGCCGAAGCCGTCGCCGCCCGGGCGTGCGACGTCGAGTCGGGTGAAGGGTTGGAAGATGGTCTCCAGCGCAGCCTCGGCCACGCCGGGGCCCTGGTCGTCGATCCACAGGTGCCAGCAATCGCCATCGCGCCGGCCGCCCAGGCGCACCTGCCCGTTGGCAGGCGAATGGCGGATGGCATTGCGCACGATGTTTTCCATCGCCTGGGCCAGGCCGTTGAGGTGGCCGCGCACCAGGCAGTCTTCGGTGAGCGCCATGGGCAGTTGCCCCTCGCGCCAGCCGGACTCGAAACAGGCGTTCTCGCGTACCACCTCCCACAGGGTCTGCACCTCGACCGTGTCCAGCGCCAGTTGCGGGCGCTCGGTGCCGAGCCACACCAGCTCCAGGGTGTCGTCGACCAGCTGGCGCATGCACTGCACCTCGCGGGTCAGGCGCTCGCGCAACACGTCATCGTCGGGCTCGTTTTCGGCGGCCATGTGCAGGCGCGTCAACGGCGTGCGCAACTCGTGGGACAGGTCGGCGAGCAGGCGCTGCTGCAGCGACACGGTCTTTTCGAGGCGCTCGGCCATGTGGTCGAAGGCCCGCCCCAGATCGCCCAGTTCGTCGCTACGCCGGGAAATCGCCGGGTCGACCCGGGTGTCCAGGCGGTCGGCACGCAGGGCATTGGCCTGGGCGCGCAGGTGCGCCAGCGGGCCGATCAGCACGCGATACAGCAGAAAACCCGCCAGCAGTGCCAACAGCGCCGGCAGCAGCCCGTGGATCAGCAGTTGCACCAGCAGCGGACGCATCGACGGCATGAAGCGCTCGGGCAACTGGATCACCAGCCTGCCGGCCTGGGGCGCCTCGGGGAACGGCACGCTGATCGCCGGCAGCTCGGGGGAGCGCTTGCTCATGGGCCAGTCGAGCTCGCGCATGAACGTCACGTACTTCTGCTGCTCATCGGTCAGCGTCTGGCTGCTCAACGAGCGCAGGTCGCTGCCCAGCACCAGCGCCCAGCCCGGCTCGCGGATCTTCAGGTCGGCCAGCCACCGGTCGACGCCTGGCATACCGCCGCTGCGCCACGCCGCGTGGGCCTCCACGGCGTAGCCCTTGAGCACCTGGCGCGCCTCCTCGCTCAGGTGATAGCTCCTGCGCTCCAGGTGCGCACCGCCCGAGCGGCTGAACCAGATGATCGACAGGCACAGCACCACCAGCAGCGCGCACAGTTTCCACAGCAGCGAGTGACGTCCGGGCAAGCTCATGCCGGCACCTGTGTCAGCACGTAGCCCTTGCCCCATACCGTGGCCAGGCGGCCGGCATAGCCGATGGCGGCCAGCTTGCGGCGCACGTGGCTGACGTGCATGTCCAGCACGCGATCCTGCTGGGAGAACGGCCTGTGCAGCACCTGCTGGTAGAGGAACGGCTTGCTCAGCACTTCCTCGGGGTGCGCCAGCAGCACTTGCATCAGGCGGTACTCGATGGGGGTGAAGCTGGCCACCGCGGTGCCCAGCTGCATGTCCTGGCGCATGTCCTTGCGCAGCGCCGCCGGCTCGCCCTGCGCGCCTTCCGGCGCGGCCCGCTCATAGGCGACCCGGCGCAGCACCGCATCGATGCGCACGTCCATCTCGTTCATGCTGAACGGCTTGGGCAGGTAGTCGTCGGCGCCCTGGCTGAAGCCGACGATGCGGTCCTGCTCGGCACCCAGTGCCGACATCAGGATCACCGGCACCATGAACCGCTCGCGCAGTTCACCCAGCAGTTGCAGGCCGTCGCGACCGGGCAGGAGGATGTCCATGAGGATCAGGTCGAAGGCCGTCCAGACCTGCAGGTCGGTGCTGTCGTCCACGCCATGACAGACGCTCACATCGAAACCGCGGCGACGCAGGTGCTGTTCCAGATGGGCCGCCAGCAGCGGATCGTCCTCGACGGCCAGAATCTTCGTGGCAGGTTGTGCTGATAGATAACTCACGCTTCACCTTGGGTAGTACGGGTGTAGAGGGCCTGAAAACACAAAAAGCCGCCCCGGGCCGATCGATGCGCGATCGACCCGGGGCAGCCTGTAGGCAATGGCGGCTCAGAACGAGATGTTCAGTGCCGCGAACAGCGCCCGGCCCGGCTGGTTGTAGGTGTTGGCGCCCGAACTGCTGGCGTTGCCACCCCGGTGGATCTGCTTGTCGAACACGTTGTTCACGCCAAAGCGCACGTCGTAGTTCTTGGTGATCTTGTAGCCGGTGCTCACATCGACCAGGCCGTAAGCTTCGACGTCCTGCTGGGCATCCAGGTCGTAGTTCTGCTGGGTGCGGTAGTTGTAGGTCGGCGACTTCTGCTTGCCGAAGTAGGTACCGGCGACCTGGAACGACAGCTTGTCGGTGGCACGCCAGTCCAGGGTGCTGTTGACCGTGTACTTGGGAATCACGCTCAGCGGCTCGCCGGTGTCGCGGTTGTCGTTGTTGAGCATCAGGGTGAGGTTGGTGTTCCAGTCCAGCGACGGGGTCAGCTCGACGAAGAAGTTGCCTTCCACCCCTTCCACCAGTGCCTTGCCGGCGTTTTCCCACTGGGTCACGCGGCGACCGCTGTTGATGTCGTAGATCACGTCGGTGCCACCGATGATCTTGTTCTTGTAGTCGTTGCGAAAGTACGTCGCGCTGGTGCGCCAGGTGCCACGGTCGTAGAGCAGGCCGATTTCCTTGTTGACGCTGGTTTCGGGGTCGAGGTTGGGGTTGCCCTGCAGGTAGCAGCCGCCGTTGTTGGTCTGCTGGGTGCTGCAACCGTTGCCCTTGCTGTAGAGCAGGTAGTTGGGGTTGGCCTGGTACAGGTTCGGGGTCTTGTAGGCCCGTGCGATACCGCCCTTGACGGTGAGGTCGTCGGTGAGCTTGTGCGCCACGTTCAGGCTCGGGCTGTAGTTGTCGCCGAACTCTTCGTGGTGATCCAGGCGCAGGCCCGGGGTGATGGTGGTGTCGCCGATCACGATGTTGTCTTCGGCGAACAGGGCGAAGCTCTTGGCCGACATCTTCGAGTCGCTGCGATCGAAGCCTGCGATTTCATTGCCGGCACCACCGCTGGGGTCGAAGCTTTGCGGGCGCAGCGAGCCCTTGTCGTTGAGCACTTCGTACAGGTACTCGCCACCCAGGGTCAGCACATGTTCGCTGCTGTCGAGGCTGAACGGCAGGTTCACTTCGCTGGACAGGCGCGTGTTGCGCAGGCGCGACATGTCGGCACCGGTGTCGTTGATCGAGCCTTCCGGGCCACCGGCCAGGCCTTCGTTGAGGCGCCAGTTGCGCACGTATTCATACGACAGCGACGACTTGGTCGAGCCCCACTGGAAGTCGCCCAGGTGCGTGAGGTCGTAGGTGCTGCGCTGCATTACGTTGGTTTCGTGGCCGTACAGGCTGGAGATGCGCTCCACGTCACCGCCGCCGTTGCTGTTCATGGTGTCGCCGGCGTAGATGTTGCCCTGGCGGCTGTAGCCGCTGCCCAGCTCCAGGCGGTGCTCATCGTTCAGGCGCCAGCTGAGCAGGCCGTTGATGTCCTTGTTGCGCACGCCTTCGCGGCCGGCCACCAGCGCGCTGTTGGCGCTCTTGGCGTTGATGTCCAGGTCATCGGCGTCGGTCTTGGCCAGGCCGCCATACACACGGAACGCCAGGTCGTCGGTGAGGCCGCCGCTGAGGCTGAAGTTGGTGCGCTTGCTGGCGCCTTCGGCGTGGTCTTCGGGCAGCGTGGTGAACAGGCTGACGTTGCCCTGCAGTTCCTGGGTGGGGCGCTTGGTGATGATGTTGACCACCCCGCCCATGGCGCCGGAGCCATAGCGTGCAGCAGCCGGGCCGCGCAGGATCTCGATGCGCTCCACCGCCTCGGCCGGTACCCAGTTGGTTTCGCCACGGGTGTCGCGGTCGCCGTTCCAGCCGTAGCGCACTGCGTTGCGGGCGCTGGAGGGCTTGCCGTCGATCAGGATCAGGGTGTTTTCCGGGCCCATGCCGCGCAGGTCGATCTGGCGGTTGTTGCCGCGCGCGCCGCTGGCGCTGTTGCCGGTGAGGTTGACCCCCGGTTCGCGACGGATGATGTCGGACAGGTCGTTGGCGGGCGGGTGACGCTTGATGTCCTCGGCGGTGATGATCGAAGAGCCCAGTGCCTGCTTGGCTTCCTGCTCGGCGGTGACCATGGTGTTCTGGATCACCAGGGTGTTCTCGCCGTTCTGCTCGTCATCGGCCTGGGCCGAGGTGGCAATCAGGGCCGGCGATGACAGCGCGACAAAGGCCCAGGCCAGGCTGTTGGGGGTACTTCTGGACTGCATTTCACGTCTCCGTCACATCAAGCACAAGGGCAGCCTGCACGGCAGGGCTGCCACAAAGAGACGCCAAATATAATGATTCTCAAATGGGTTTAAATCTTATTTACGAAATTTACATATGGTTCCGCCTGGGCTGATAACCAGTCTGTCTAATTTAATAAACAAACCATCAGTCATCACCCGCGAAAAAACGGAAAAATCGGCAATTTTGCGTTTTATCTGTGAACAACCCGCCTCAAAGTGGAAATATTAATTGACACTTGTCTGTCAATTTTCTTATGGTCCGTGCCTCCTGTATGCCATCACTGCGCCACCCCTGCCGAGCACCGCCCAACGATGCCCACCCGCGATCCAGAGCGGGCCGTTGCTGCTCGACACCGTGAAATCAAGGACCTGATCATGTTGCTGCGTCGCCTGCGAATTCAATGGAAGATCACCTTGCTGGCGGGCCTGTGCCTGCTGGCCGTCGTGGTGGTGCTGATGGTGGCGACACGGGTGCAGTCCTCGCGCAGCGCCACGCTGGTGAGCAGCGCCAGCACCCAGATGCTCGACCAGAACGCGCGCCTGCGCCTGCACACCTACGCGCAGCTGCAGGCGGCGCAGATCCAGCGCTACTTCCAGAGCGCCTACCTGTACGGCAACGGTTTTGCAGACCTGGTGATGTACCTGCGCGCCCAGGGCAATGGCGACCTGCGCCAGGCCCTGACCCGCGAAACCGAACGGGCGCTGGGCAACAACCCCGAACTGCTCGGGCTGTACCTGGTGTTCCTGCCCGATGCGCTGGACGGCAAGGACGCGGCCTTCGTCAACCAGGCCCGCGCGGGCAGCAACGAGGCCGGACGGTTCTCGTTGTACTGGTCGCAGCCCAGCCCCGGCACCCTGGAGCGCGAGGCGATGCCTGAATCGATGCTCGCCGACACCAGCGTGTCGGCCAATGGCTCGGTCTCCAACCGCTGGCTGACCTGCACCCTGGAGAGCGGTGACACCTGCATGGTGGAGCCCTACTTCGACACCGTGGGCGACCGCACCCCGCTGACCACCAGCATCTCCATCCCGCTCAAGCACAACGGCAAGCTGATCGGCGTGCTGGGTGTGGACATCAGCCTGGACAACCTGCAGCTGCTGAGCCTGGAGGGACGCAAGGACCTGTTCGACGGCAACGGGCAGGTGAGCATCGTCAGCGCGACCGGCCTGCTGGCCGGGCACAGCGAGGACAGCGGCCAGTTGAGCAAGCACTTCGAGCAGGTGTTCGGCACCGACTCCAGGGCCCTGGCCGAACAGATGCGTGCCGGCAAGGCGGCCGAATTCAACGACAACGGCCTGCTGCAGGTGAGCCAGTCGTTCGCCCCGGTGCCCGGTGCCCAGCCGTGGAGCGTGCTGCTGGAGGTGCCCGAGCGGGTGCTGCGTGCGCCGGCCGTGGAACTCAACAATCGCCTGGACACCTACAATGCCAGCGCCAACCTCGGCAGCCTGTTGATGGCACTGGTGGCCGCGGTGGTGGGGTTGCTGGTGATCTGGCTGACCGCGCGCGGCGTGACCCGCCCGATACTGGACGTGGCGGCGATGCTCAAGGACATCGCCAGTGGCGAGGGCGACCTGACCCGGCGCCTGGAGTATGCGGGCAAGGACGAGCTGGGTGAGCTGGCGGGCTGGTTCAACCGGTTTCTCGACAAGCTGCAGCCGGTGATTGCCGACGTGAAGGCCTCGGTGCACGACGCACGCGGCACCGCCGATCAGTCGGCGGCACTGGCCAGCCAGACCAGCGCCGGCATGCATCAGCAGTACCGCGAGGTGGACCAGGTGGCGACGGCGTCGCACGAGATGAGCGCGACTGCGCAGGATGTGGCGCGCAACGCCGCGCAGGCCGCCGAGGCTGCACGCGGCGCCGACCATGCCAGCCGCGAAGGCCTGGAGCTTATTGGCGACACCACCCGCGCCATCGAACAACTGGCCGGCGAGATGACCACCAGCATGCAGGAGGTGGAACACCTGGCCACGCGCAGCGAGCAGATCGGCTCGGTGCTGGACGTGATCCGTTCGATTGCCGGGCAGACCAACCTGCTGGCATTG
Source organism: Pseudomonas sp. PS01300 (assembly GCF_029960155.1). NCBI lineage: Bacteria > Pseudomonadati > Pseudomonadota > Gammaproteobacteria > Pseudomonadales > Pseudomonadaceae > Pseudomonas > Pseudomonas sp. PS01300. The sequence continues at coordinate 19,784 of NZ_JASCPN010000005.1, forward strand.
AATGCCGCCATCGAGGCAGCGCGAGCGGGGGAAGCCGGGCGTGGCTTTGCGGTGGTGGCCGATGAAGTGCGCAACCTGGCCAAGCGCACCCAGGACTCGGTGGACGAGATTCGCGTCGATATAGAAGGGTTGCAGCAAGGCACCCGCGAGGTGGTGGAGGCCATGCACAACAGCCACCGCCAGGCGCAGGACAGCGCGGCGCGTGTGGAGCAGGCATTGCCGGCCCTGCAGCGCATTGGCGATGCGGTGGCGGTGATCACCGACATGAACCTGCAGATCGCTTCGGCGGCGGAGGAACAGAGTGCCGTGGCCGAGGAAGTGAACCGCAACGTGGCGAGCATTCGCGACGTGACCGAATCGTTGTCCGGGCAAGCCGAGGAATCGGCGCAGATCAGCCAGACACTCAACCGGCTGGCCAATCATCAGCAGGGGCTGATGGCGATGTTCAGGGTGTGATGCGGTTGGCGAGGCGCAACGGTTTAGGCATGAATACGGTCGGCGGCGCGCTATAACGAAAAAAATACTAACTCTTTGGATTCAAATAGAAGATTTTTTCTACAAACACCAAAAAAACCGAACAACAGTCAAAAATTTTCTCCGTCATCGTCGGTAGGCTACCTACCTGCCCTTCACGTGCACAAAAAGACGATGACCATGCCAGAACTACCGCTGTACCTCGACTACGCCGCCACTACTCCGGTCGATGACCGGGTGATCGAAGCCATGCTGGCCTGCCTCGGCCGCCAGGGCAATTTCGGCAACCCCGCCTCCACTGGCCACAGCTATGGCCAGGCCGCCCGACAGGCCGTGGACCACGCGCGCCAGCAAGTGGCCGACCGGGTTGGCGCTACCGCACACGCCCTTGTATGGACCTCGGGCGCCACCGAGTCCAACAACCTGGCCCTCAAAGGCATTGCCCAGGGCCAGCCTGGGCGCCGTCACCTGATCACCAGTTGCCTGGAGCACAAGGCGGTGATCGACACCGCCCATGAACTGGAGCGCCAGGGCCACACGGTCACCTGGCTCAAGCCCGATGCACAGGGGCTGATCCAGCCCGAGGCCGTGCAGGCGGCCTTGCGCGAGGACACCGCACTGGTGTCGTTGATGTGGGTGAACAACGAACTCGGCACCCTCACCGACATCGCCCGCATCGGCGACATCGTGCGCGAACACGGCGCACTGCTGCACGTGGACGCGGCGCAGGCGGTGGGTAAGGTGGCCATCGACCTGGGCACGCTGGCGGTCGACCTGATGTCGTTTTCGGCGCACAAGGTCTATGGGCCCAAAGGCATCGGTGCGCTCTACGTCGGCCCGCGTGCGCGCCCCGTGCTGCAGGCGCAGATGCATGGCGGCGGGCACGAGGGCGGTATGCGCTCGGGTACGCTGGCCACGCATCAGATTGTGGGCATGGGCGCGGCGTTCGAGCTGGCGGGCGTGCAAGGTGATGCGCAAAGCATGCGCATCGAGCAACTGAGCCAGCGCCTGCGTGAAGGCTTGCTGGCCCTGCCGGGCGTGACCCTGAATGGGTGCGCGCAGCAGCGTGTCCCGCACACCTTGAACCTGTGCATCAGCCGCAGCGGGTTCAACAGCGCGCAGGTGGCCGGCAGCCTGGCGCTGTCGTCGACCTCCGCGTGCAGCTCGGCCACCCAGGCCCCTTCGCATGTGCTGCTGGCACTGGGGCTGGATGCCGGCCAGGCGCTGAGCAGTGTGCGGGTGAGCGTGGGGCGGTATACCGAGATGGCAGATGTGGAGCGGGCAATCGAGGTGTTCAGGGCTGCGCTGCAGGCGCCGGCAGGGTTCTGGTAAAGCGGCCTGCAGGAGCCGGCCTTGCCGGCGATGGTGCGTACAGCCCCCCTGGCCCGGCATGGCCGGGCATCGCCAGCAAGGCTGGCTCCTACACCCTTGCCACGGCTTACTCGGCTTGCACGTAAGCCGCCGGTTTGTCGGCCACCCGATTGCGCTTCACGAAATAGGCCACCACCACCAGCACCGTGGTGGCCGCGATGAACCACAGTTGCAGGCGTGATGCCGGGTCGATGGCCTGGCTGCCGATCACGGCGAGCAGCGCAAGCAGTGCCACGACGTTGGCATAAGGGAAGAACCAGGCGCGGAAGGCCTTGGGGTCGACCGGTTCGTGACGGGTTTTCAGGCGCATGGCCAGGTGGGCAATGATGATGAAGATCCACACGATCATCACGAAGGTGCCGCTGCTCTTGGCCAGGGTCATGAACAGGTCGCCGCCGCTGAGAAAGTGCACGGTCAGAATCGTCAGGCAGATGCACAGGCTGAGCAGCAAGGCATTGAGCGGCACGCCCTTGGCCGTGGTGTGCGAGAACAGCTTGGGCGCATGCCCACGCTGGCTCAGGGAGAACAGCATGCGCGAGTTGGAGAACATGAACGAGTTCATCACCGACATGAACGAGACGAACAGCACGATCTTCATCGCCACCGCCGCGCCACCGAACCCGGCCAGGGTGAACAGCGACACATAGGGCGACGCCAGGTTGGCCTTGTCGGTCCACGGCAGGCACAGGATCAGGATCGACACCGAGCCCACGTAGAACAGCATCACGCGCAGGATCACGCTCTTGATCGCGCGGATCACGTTGCGGCGCGGGTTCTCGGACTCGCCAGCCGCCACGGCGGCGATTTCACTGCCGCCCAGCGAGAAGATCACCACGATCACCCCCGCCATCACCGGCGACAGGCCATTGGGCATGAAGCCGTCGTGCGCGGTCAGGTTCACCAGGCCAGGGGACGGAATGTCGCTGTGCAGGCCGAGCAGAATCGACACGCCCAGCAGCATGAAGATGAGGATGGTGGCGACCTTCAGCGCGGCCAGCCAGTACTCCACTTCGGCGAACGACTTCACCGAGTAGGCGTTGCTCGCCATCAGGGTCACCAACATGATGAACGCGCCCGCCCAGATCGGCAGCCAGGGCAGAAAATCATGCAGGATGGCGCCCAGCAGCACGGCCTCCAGGGTGATCGTCATCATCGACTTGAACCAGTACAGCCAGCCGACGGTAAAGCCGGCCCACTCGCCCAGGTACATGTTGGCGTAGGTGGAGAACGACCCCGCATCGGGGGTGCGGCAGGCCATCTCGCCAAGCATGAACATCACCAGGGTGACCACGATGCCGCCGATGAAATACGACAGGATCGCGGCGGGGCCGGCCGACGCGATCAGCGAGCCGGAGCCCATGAAAAGCCCGGCCCCGATCACGCCCCCCAGCGCGATCATGGTGATGTGACGTTGCTTCAGGCTCTGCTTGAGACTGTTGGATTGCATTTCCTTTACCTCTCTTATTATTGGGAGAAGACGGCAACGTTCTGCAGCGAGATGACGCGTCACGCTTGCAGAAGGCCGCTCCTCACGCAGGCATCGTCATGTGCCTGCGCCGCACGCTTCAGCCTTTTTCAGGCAATGGCTATCAGGGTGGCACCTTGGACGGCAAGGCCGGCCACCTCAAGCGATTTCTGCGCACAACATCCTGCATTTTTTTCCTGAGGGGCTGCAGCGGGTTTGTGGTAGGCGGCGAGCGAGTGGGCCCTGACGGTCATGTGCCGGCAGGGCTCGCAACTATCGGATAAATAAAACTTTATTCACCCGGTTATTACTTGATAACTTCACCTGCCGTGAAGCGGTTGATAACGTTTTAAGTCTCGCGCCCTAAGTAGTACGACTCTCGACCCGGCTCCCCTTCTTTGGTATTCCCCCACCGCGGCTTGCTTGACACACAAGTACCGCCCTCGCAATGCTTGCCCCCAGCAAAACCCCACGATGAATAACAACAATAACAATTGAACAAGGAGTTCGCCGATGCTTGGCTACTATGCGCAATACAGTAGTGTGTACATCACCATCCTGATGATCGTGACCACGCTGTTCTTCGCCCTGCCGATCTTCATTGCGCCACTCACCTGGGCGCGCCTGATGCAATGGACCATCCCGGAACATACCCACCTGGCCATCTATTTCGGCCGCTGCCTGGGCGCGTTCATTCTGGTGGTTGAAGTGGCCATGTTGCGCTCGGCCACCACCGGCACCAGTTTCAGTTATGCCTTCGACATACTCTTCGTGGTATTCACCCTGATGTTTGTGGTGCATGTCTATGGCGCGATAAAACGTATTCAGCCTATTACCGAAACACTGGAAATCGGCTTCTGGATGATTCTGTTCGTATTGAACATGCTGTTCTACCCCACCACCAGCATTACCCTTTAATACCTGACCCAGCCACTTGAAGGCTGACGCCACCGCGGCGTCGGCCTCTGTGTGCCTGCCCGTCGTCTGCCAACTTTTATTCAGGAATTGAAGATGCTCGATACCGAGGAAGCCCGTTCGCACGCCGCCTTGATGGATCTGGTGCGTCAACTGCTGGAGCAGGCGACCGGTGTCGAGGCCCACACCCTGTACAACGATGCGCCCTTCCACGAAATCGGCCTCACGTCGCTGGCCATCCTGAATTTCAACGAGCTGATCCAGCCCCTCTTCGCCGACCTGAACAAGACCCTGCTGTTCGACTGCCGCTGCATCCGCGACGTTGCCACGCACCTGCTGCGCGAGCATCCGCAGGCCAGCGCCAGCTACCTGCAGGGCCGCCCGCCCAACCCGCCCCCACCAGCCGCAGGCGTCGAGGCCTGGCCCTCGATTGCCCCCCTGGCGCCGTGCAACGAGGAGCCCGCTGGCGATATCGCCATTGTCGGCCTGCATGGCCGCTTCCCCGGTGCCGACGACCTGGATGCGCTGTGGCGCAACCTGCTGGCGGGTGTCGACTCGGTGAGCGAGATACCCGCCGAGCGCTGGCCGCTGGACGGTTTTTTCGCCGCGGGCAGCGACGCCCGCAGCAGCGGCCTGAGCTATGCCAAATGGGGCGGTTTTCTACCCGATATCGATCGGTTCGATGCGCAGTTCTTCGCCATCGCCCCGCGTGAAGCCGCCTGCCTCGACCCGCAGGAGCGGCTGTTTCTCGAATGCGCCTGGCATGCCCTGGAAGACAGCGGCCACCTGGGCGAGCGCGGCCAGTTGCTGCGCGGCGCCCAGGGTGCGCTGGATGTCGGCGTGTTCGTCGGGATCACCAGCAACACCTACCCCCTGCTCGGCCCTGCCCTGTGGCAGGCCGGGCAACCGGCGATCCCCAGTGGCCTGCCGTGGTCGGTGGCCAACCGGGTGTCGTTCGCCCTAGACTTGTGCGGGCCGAGCCTGGCCATCGACACCGCCTGCTCGTCATCGCTCACGGCATTGCACAGCGCCATCGACAGCCTGCGCAAGGGCGAGTGCCGGGCAGCGCTGGTGGGTGCGGTCAACCTCTACACCCACCCCGCCAAGTACGTGCAGTTGTGCCAGCAGCACATGCTCTCGCCCACCGGACGTTGCCATGCGTTCGGCAGCGAGGCGGACGGTTTCGTGCCCGGTGAAGGGGTTGCGGCCGTGGTGCTCAAGCCGCTCGAGGTGGCCCGGCGCGACGGCGACCGGATACTGGCAGTGATCAAGGGCAGTGCGATCAACCACAGCGGGCGCACCAACGGCTACACCGTGCCCAGCGCCGGTGCCCAGGCCGCGCTGATCGAGCGGGCGCTGGCCGATGCCAGGGTACCGGCCGCCAGCATCAGCTACATCGAAGCCCACGGCACCGGCACGCGCCTGGGCGACCCCATCGAGTTGCAAGGGCTCAGGCAGGCACTGGGCGGGCAACACTCGGCGACCTGCCATGTCGGCTCGATCAAGGCCAATTTCGGCCACCTTGAAGCGGCCGCCGGCATGGCCGGGCTGAGCAAGGTGGTGCTCCAGTTGCAGCACCGGCGCCTGGCGCCGTCGCTGCATGCCAGGGTGCTGAACCCCGACGCCGGGTTCGAGCACAGCCACCTGCAGATCGTGCGTGACACGCGCGATTGGACCAGCGACAACGGCCCGCGCCGCGCCGGCATCAGCTCGTTCGGCGCTGGCGGCGCCAATGCCCATGTGATTGTCGAACAGGCCCCCGAACCCACACCGTCGAGCGCCAGCACGGGCCCGGCGGTGTACCCGCTGTCGGCGCGCAGCCAAGCGCAAGTGCGCGAACAGGCCACCGCCCTGCTGGCCTGGTTGCAACGCCACCCCGACGCATCGGCCAACCAGCTCGCCTACACCCTGCAATGCTGCCGCCCGGCGTTCGACCATCGCTTCGCGCTGGTAGCTGCCGACTTGACGCAGTTGCAGGCTGGCCTGGAGCGCTTCGTGCAATCGATGCCGGGGGGCTATCAGGGCCGGCTGCTGCACGGCACACCAACGCGCGAGCTGAGCGCCAGCGCCCCCGATGAACTGGCAGCGGCCTGGGTAGACGGCACGCTCGCCCGCTGGGGCCGCTTCTGGCCGCAGCCGCCCAGCCCACTGGCCGCGCCGCTCTACCCCTTTGCCAGGGACCGCTACTGGGTGCCGCGTGTGGCGTCGGCCGCGCCCCACGCCAGCACCCAGCTGCACCTGGATGCCGGCCAGTTCTTTCTGCGCGACCATGTGGTGCAGGGCCAGCCGGTGCTGCCCGCCGCCGCCTACATCGACTTGTGCTGCAACCAGGCGCGCCGCCACGGCCTGGACCTGCCGCTGACCCTGCACAAGCTGACCTGGGCCAGCCCGATCCGCGTCGAGCCCGGCCAGCAGCGCAGCATCGAATGCCGCAGCGAGCGCACCCACGACGGTGTGCGCCTGGCGTTCCAGCCGCTGCCGGCCAGTGACCCCACCCCGAGCTTTCGTGGCGAGTGCCGCGCCGTGCAGGTGCCCGCCGACAGCCTGCCAAGCCTGGCGCAGGTGCGCAGCGAGTGCACCCGGCCGCTGGCCCTCGACGCGCTGTACCCCACCCTCGAGCGCCTGGGCATCGCCTACGGCCCCACCCTGCGCTGCATTGCCGGCGCGTGGCTGGGCGAGCAACAGGCGCTTACCGAACTGCACTGGCGCCCCGAGCAGCGCCAGGGCGAACCGCTGAGCACGCTGGACCCGGCGTTGCTCGATGCGGTGCTGCAAAGCGCCTTCGTCACCGCCGCCCAGGGCAATGCACAGATCGACACCACCTTCGTGCCCTACGCCTGCCAGGCCCTGCACGGCTACCGGCCCTTGACCGAGCGCTGCTTCGTGCACGTGCGCCCGCGTGCTGCCCAGGGCAGCCAGATGCGCCTGTACGACTTCCGGGTGTTCGATGCAGACGGCCAGGTGCTGATGGACATCGAGGCCTTTGCCTTTCGCGAGTACCGCGTCGACCCCGAGCATGCCGTGCATCTGCTCGAACCCTACTGGCAGCACCAGCCCGCCGCCCCGGCCGCGCCCGGGCCGATGCCCACCACACTGCTGCTGTGCGACGACCCGCAAGCCTTCGCCCAGTTACCCGCGCAACTGCGTGACGCCGCCTGGCGACTGGTACCCGCGCAGCAGTTCCACTACACCTCACCACGCACCGTCGAGGCCGACCTGGGCGATGCGCACCACATCGACCTGTTGCTGCGCCTGCTGACCAGCCAGCAGCAGGTACCCGCACGCCTGCTGATCGACCTGCGCAGCACCGGCAGCCAGGACGCCGGCCTGGGCGAAGGGCTGGACGCCGCCCTGGCCACCGCAGACCTGCTGCGCCACCTGTGCCAGGGCCAGAGCACCCCCGCGCTGCATACCCGGATCGTGCTGCACCCCGGCCCTGTCAGTGCCCTTGAAGGGCTGCTGCGCTCGGTGGTGCAGGAGATTCCCAGCCTGAGCGCCAACCTGATCGAAACCAGCCACCAGCCCGGCAGCGCAGAGCGTGAAGCGCTGGCGCACGAACTGCTTGCGGCTGCGCAGCCCGGTGTCAACCGGGTATCGCTGTGCGAAGGGCAACGCCGCGTGGCGAGCCTGCGCTTTGTCACCCCGGGTGCCGGCACAGCGCCGACGCAACTGAGCGCCGGCGATGTGCTGGTGATCAGCGGCGGGCTGGGGGCCGTCGGCCGTGCACTGGGTGAAGCGCTGGCGAGCCTCGGCGGCCTGCGCCTGGCCGTGCTGGGCCGTCGCGCCCTCGATGCAGACGCTGCCCGATGGCTGGAGCGCCTCACGCACCTGGGCGCCGACGATGCCGCCTACTGGCAGGCCGACTGCGCCGATGCCGACTCGTTGCACGCTGCCCTGGCCAGCATTCGCCAGCGCTACGGCGCCTGCCACGGGGTGATTCACTGCGCCGGGGTTCTGCAGGACGGGTTCTTCCTGCGGCAACCTGCCCAGGAGCGCGCCAGCGTACTCCAGGGCAAGACCCTGGCCGCCCGCCATCTGGATGCAGCCACCGCCGATGACCCGCTGAAACTGTTCATGGTGTGCTCGTCGCTGGCCGGGGTGTACGGCAATGTCGGGCAGAGCGCCTACGCGCTGGCCAACGCCTGGCTCGACCGCTTCGTGCAGGCCCGCCAGCAGCGCTGTGCCAGCGGCCAGCGCCAGGGCCGCTCGCTGTCGATTGCCTGGCCACTGTGGCAGACCGACAACGGCATGCAGGCCCCGGCGCCGGTGCGCCAATGGCTGGCTCGCCATGGCCTGGCCCTGTTGCCGAGCGATCAGGGGGTGGCCACGTTCCTGCGCTGCCTCGCCTTGGCGCAAGCGGTGTTGATCCCGGTGTGCGGCAAGCGCGACGCGGTTGCTCGGTTGTTCGGCATCGAGGCGCCGCCTGTGCAGGTCGCGCCGCAGGCGCCCAGCGACGCGCCCTGCCTGCTCGACTACCTCACCCGTCAACTGGCCGAGGTGACGGCCACGCCGCTGGACAAGGTCGACCCCGACACCTCGCTGGAGGTATTCGGCCTGGACTCGATCCTGGTGATGGAACTCAACGGCCGGCTTGAACAGCACTTCCCCACCCTGTCGAAGACCGTGCTGTTCGAAGTGCGCAGCCTGCGCGAGCTGGCCGCCCTGCTCGGCAACGAGCACCCGGCCGAAGTCGCCCGGCTGGCACCGGGCCCCGTGGTGGTCGAGCCGCCAGCACCCGCGCTGTCGGTGGTCACGCAGGGCACTGCCGACACCCAACGCCAGGACATCGCGATCATCGGCCTGGCCGGGCGCTACCCGGGCGCACGCGATGCCCAGGCGCTGTGGCAGCACCTGGCGGCCGGCGATGACCTGATCAGCGAAGTGACCTCGCGCTGGGAGCAACCGGGCGGCGACGACCAGCTGTATGCGCGCTGGGGCGGCCTGGTGGATGATTTCGACTGCTTCGACCCGCTGTTCTTCGGCATCTCGCCGCGCGACGCCGAGCGCATGGACCCGCAGGAGCGCCTGTTTCTGCAAACCGCCTGGCATGCCGTGGAAGACGCCGGCTATACCCCGCAGAGCCTGTGCGGGCCGCGCCAGCCGGGCGTCGAGCGACGCCGCGTGGGGGTGGTCGCGGGGGTGATGTACGGCGAGTACCAGTTCTATGGTGCGTCGAGCTGGCCCGCGCGGCCGGCGACCCTGACCAACTCCTCGTATGCCTCGATCGCCAACCGCGTGTCGTTCTGCCTGGACCTGGAAGGCCCCTCGTTCGCCGTCGACAGCATGTGTTCGTCGTCGCTCACCAGCCTGCACCTGGCCTGCGACCTGATTCGCAGCGGCAGTTGCGAGCTGGCCCTGGCCGGCGGGGTGAACCTGTCGCTGCACCCGTACAAGTACCGCATGCTGTGCGAGCTGAACTTCGCCTCCACCCAGGGCCAGTGCCGCAGCTTCGGCGCCGGCGGCGACGGCTACGTGCCGGGTGAAGGCGTGGGCGTGGTGCTGCTCAAGCCGCTGGCCCAGGCCCTGCGCGACGGCGACCACGTGTACGGGGTGATCCGTGGCAGCGAGCTCAACCATGGCGGGCGCACCTCGGGCTATACCGTGCCCAACGCCGAATCGCAGGCCCAGGTGATCGGCCGCGCCCTGCAGCGCTCGGGCCTGCCCGCCGCCAGGCTGGGCTATATCGAGGCCCACGGCACCGGCACCAGCCTGGGCGACCCGATCGAGATCCGTGGCCTGGGCAAGGCCCTGGCCGCCCAGGTACCCAGCGAGTGGCGCTGCCCCATCGGCTCGATCAAGGCCAATATCGGCCACCTGGAATCGGCCGCCGGCATGGCCGCGTTGACCAAGGTGCTGCTGCAGTTCAAGCACCGGCAACTGGCGCCGTCCATCCATGCCCAGCCGCTGAACCCGAACATCGATTTCAGCAACACGCCCTTCGTGGTGCAGCAGCGCCTGGCCGACTGGCCGGACCCTGCAGATGGCCTGCCACGGGTGGCCGCCATCAGTTCGTTCGGGGCCGGCGGCGCCAATGCCCATGTGCTGATCGAGGACGCCCCGCTGCAAGCGCCACCCGCGCCCACCGGCCCCCAGGCCTTTGTATTCAGCGCGCACAGCGCCGGGCAACTGCGCAGCTACCTGCAGCGCTTTGTCGACTGCCTGGAGCATGAACACGCCCTGGCACCGCAGCACCCCGAGCACTACCTGGGCCTGCGCTGCTTCACCACGCGGGATGTCGCCAGCACCCTGCTGCACGGGCGCCAGGCGTTCGAGCAAGCACGGTTGGCCGTGGTGGCCGACGACTTCGATGCGCTGCGCCGGCAGTTGAGCGAATGGTTGATGAACCCGCCGGGCGACGACGCACGGGTGCTGCTCAGTGGCCCGGCCCCTGCGCCCGAGTGTGCGGCCCTGGCCCGCACCTGGCTCGATGCGCACCTGCCCGCGACACCGCCAGCGGCGACCCAGGCGTGGCGAAAGGTGCCGCTGCCCGGCTATGAATTCTTGCGTCGTCGCTACTGGATCAGTACGCCGCCCACAGTGAGCAGCCCACCGCTGCCGGCGCCACCGCACGCTGCGCCCGCGGTGACGCCACAAGACATTCTCGACCGCCTGGCCCGCCGGGAAATCAGCCAGCAACAGGCCCGCGACCTGCTGCGTTCGATGCTCTGAATTCGCCTGTTTCCACCTTCAAGGGAGTGATGCAATGCAGCAGCCGACTATCGCCATCATCGGCGCCGGGGCCAGTGGCCTGGGCGTGGCAAAGGCCCTCGGCGAAGTGGGCCTGGCCTTCGAGATCATCGAGGCCACCGCGCGTTTCGGCGGCAACTGGCAGCCCGACGGCCCGGCCTCGAAAATGTATGAAGCGGTGCACCTGATCAGCTCCAAGCGCAACACCCAGTTCGCCGACTTCCCGATGCCCGAGCACTACCCGGACTACCCGCGGCACACCCAGGTGTTCGACTACCTGACGCAACTGGCCGAGCATTGCCAGCTGCAGCAGCACACCCGCTTCAACACCCGCGTCACCCACATGGACAAGACCGCCGACGGCTGGCTGCTGAGCTTCGACGACGGGCGCCAGGCCCGCTACGAGGCGGTGGTGGTATGCAACGGCCTGCTCGGCACGCCTAAGGTGCCGCAGTATCCCGGCACCTTCAGCGGGCAGGCCCTGCATGCCAGCGCGTACCGCAGCTCGGCACAGTTTCGCGGCAAGCGCGTGCTGGTGGTGGGTGGCGGCAACTCCGGTTGCGACATTGCCGTGGACGCCGCGCAAACCGCCAGCCTGGCGCTGCACTCGACCCGGCGCGGCTACCACTACATGCCCAAGTTCATCGATGGCCAGCCGACCCAGGAATGGCTGATGGACCAGGCGCCGAAATTTGCCGACGAGGACGAATACTGGGCGCACGTGGAGCGCAGCTTCAAGTTCGCCGGCTACGACGGGCGCGACTATGGCCTGCCCGCACCGGACCACGGCATTCGCGAATGCCACCCCATTCTCAACTCGCAGATTCTCTACTACATCGGCCATGGCGATGTGCAGGCCAAGCCCGACATCAGCCATTTCGACGGCCAGCAGGTGCACTTTTGCGACGCCAGCGTAGCCACCATCGACCTGATCGTATGGGCCACCGGCTACGGCATCGACCTGCCGTTTCTGCCGCTGCAGACCTTCGACTGGCAGCGCGATTTCGACTCGCTGTTTTTGCGCATGCTGCCGGCCGAGCACGACGACCTGGTGTTCGTCGGCTACCTCAACACGCCGTCGGGCATCGGCAACCTGGCCAACATGACCGGGCGCTTCGTGGCCGCCTACCTGCAGGCCCGTGCCTTGCGCAGCCCGGCCTGGCACACCGTGCAGCAGATCAAGCGCCAGCCGCAGCTGCTCGACCTGGGCCAGCAGCGCTTCATGCAGACCCAGCGCCACGCCCACGAAGTGGACCTGTGGAAGTTCATCCGGGCCGTGAACTTTCTGACCGCGCGGCTGCAGCCCTCGCCACCCTTGGCGCGTAGCGCCTGACCATCGACGACACGCCGGGGAACCGACCATGAACCAACCGACCCACCTGCCCCTGACGGGCGACCCGGATGCCGGCGCGCTGAGTGCGCGCCAGGCGCTGCTGCTGCTCGACAGCCTGGATGCCGGCGCCGCGCCGCCGCTGGAGCAGCGCCTGCTGGAGGACCTGCGCGATCTGCTGCTGGGCGTGCTGAAGATAGACCCGGCGGACTTTTCGCCCACGCGTGCATTGATGGACTATGGCCTGGACTCCATCGCCTCCACCGAAATCGGCACGCTGTTCACCCAGCGCTTCGGCATCAGCGTGCCACCGACGGTGTTCTTCGAATTCCAGAACCTGCAGAGCTTCTGCGGCTACCTGCTGGCCAACCATCACGGGCAGTTGCTCGAGCATTACGGCGACAGCGCGCCCTTGCCCGCCCCCGCACCGGTTGTGGCTGCGGCGCCACCGATGGCGCAGGTGGTTGCGCCCGTGGCTGCCGGCGCAGTGGCCACACCCGCTACACAAGGCCCCTTGAGCATCGAAGCGCTGTGGCAACGCTATGAGCACCTCCCCCCCGCTGCCCCGGCGGTGGTCCAGGGCACGCGAGCGAGCAACGAGTACGAGCCCAGCCAGGCCCTGCTCGACGAACAGCTCCGCCTGTGCCAGCAGGCCACGCGAGTGCAGATCCACCGACCCGGCGCGCCGCGCCTGGAATGCGCGACCTATGGCAGCGGCACGCCGGTGCTGATGCTGGGCGGGCTGGTGATGCAGTACGACGTGATGTGGCGCCTGCAACTGCAGGCGCTGGGGCGCGGGCACCGGTTAGTCATGCTGCACCTGCCCGGCTGCGGCGAGGCCGAGCTGCCGCCTGCGTTCGACATTGCGCACCTGGTGGCCGATATCGTGGTGCTGCTGGATCAGCTGGGTATCGACCAGCCGCTGCCGGTGATCGGCTATTCGTTCGGCGGCGTGCTGGCCCAGGCCTTTGCCCTGGCCCACCCGCACCGCTGCGCAGGGCTGTGCATCAGCGTCAGTTCGCCGTTCAGCGAAGGCGCGTCGAACTTCCCGGTACTGATGGGCGAGCTGCAGAAAAGCCCGCGCTTCATGACCCTCAACCGCGGATGGAACATGGCAGCGCTGCCGGCCTACCAGCAGGTGATCGGCGACTTCGACCTGCGCCCGCAGTTGGGCAACCTGCACTGCCCGTGCAGGATCATCTGCGCCAGCGACGATGCCTATCAGCCGCCGGCCTATTCGGCGCTGATCGCCAACGCCGTGCCGCATGCCGAACTGATCGAGGTGCAGGGCGCCGGGCACCTGCTGGGCTTTACCCATCACCAACGCTACAACCAGTTGCTGCTGGAGTTCCTGCACAACCTGCCAACCCCCGAAGGCCCGGCCCGGCGCCCCGTGCCCCCGGTGTTTCAGCCGGCCACCGCGCACACCCTGCAGACGCTGGAAGACTACGTGCGCCAGGGCGAACAGGGCCACTGCGCGATCCTGTCGGCGCCCGCCGCGCAGACCGCCCTGCTGCTCAATCACCTGGCCAAGCGCGGCAAGCGCGAGCCTGCCGATTACCGCAGCTACTTCATGACTTCGCTGGAGGAAGCCCTGGATGCGGCCCTGCGCCTGGCCCGCCACCATGCACGCAACCGCACCCCCGACGGCCAGGGCGAACTGCTGCTGATCGACGACAGCGGCTACTGGGCGCGCTACTTCAACCCGCTGCAGCGCGCCGATGCCAGTGCGCTGGTACCCGGCATCCGGGTGGTGGCGAGCCTTGCCCAGGCGCTGGCCTACCAGCGCCAGCATGGGCCCGAGCAACTGGCGGCGGTGGCCTGCATCCAGGCCGCCGACGCCAACGCCGAGGCCTGCGATGCCTGGCTGCGCGAGCTGGCCGGCAGCGGCATTCTCAGCCTGGTGGTGGAGCCAACCCGGCAGGCCGGGCACTGGCCATTGCTGGCGCTGTGCGAAAGCCCCGACCTGATCGTGCTGGGCGAGGGCCTGAGCGGGTTCCAGGCGCCGCTTGGCGCCTGCCTGGTACATGAACGGGTGAAGAACCCGTGGCTGATGACGCCCAACGAAAGCTATGTGCGCCATGTGATGAGCAACTTCGGCCTGCCGTTCAAGCTGGCCTTCGAGCACCTGATGGCGCAGTTCGCCGCCGGGCTGAGCGTGGATGAACAACGCGAACTGCGCCGTATCGCCAGCAGCAGCGAAGCGACCTACCAGGCGCACCTGTGCTACGGCAACCGCGGTTACGCGAAGATCGCCCGCATGCACGGCTTCGATGGGCGCTTCCACGAGGCTCGCGGGGTGCGCTCACGGCTGATGCACGATGGCGAACCCTCGCGGGAAATCATCGACTGCTTCGTCAACGTGGGCACCTGCCCGCGCGGCCTCAATCCGCTGGATGTGATCGAGCAGGTCGCGCGCCAGCACGACACCCGGCGCGACTACTGGGGCGAGCTGCAAGGCCTGCTGCAGCACAGCACCGGCCTGCCGATGGCGCTGCCGGCCTCCAGCAACGTCACCGCCGTGGAGGCCGCGCTGACCCTCGGCCTGCTGGCGGCCAGGGGCGAACGTCACAAACTGCTGTGCTTGAGCGGCGGGCTGGGGTTCTCGATGCTCAGCGCCGCGGCTTCGCACACGCTGGGCTTCGATATCTTCCGCGCGCCGTTCGAGCCACTGCATGCGCATACCGTGTTCATCGACCCGCTGGCCGAAGACGCCGAGGCGCAGTTGCAGGGCCACCTGCTGAGCGGCGAAATCGCCCTGGTGTGGTTCGAGACGATCCAGGTCGATGCCAATGCCTCGCGCCCGGTGCCGCCCCACCTGATCGCGATGATCGAGCGCCATCGCGACGCCGGCGGCTACCTGGTGGGCATCGACGAAACCCAGACCAACCTGATGACCGGGCGCTTTCTGCACAGCCAGGCACAGGTGCCGCAGCCGGATATCGTGGCACTGGGCAGCGCGCTGTGCGACAGCCTGCTGCCGATGGGCGTGGTGCTGTGCAGCGAGGCCGTGACCCAGGCTGGCGCCCAGCGACAATCGCAGCGCGTGGCCGACCTGCAGGGGCGCGGCATCAGCCAGCTGAGCGCGCACCTGGCGCTGAACTGCCTGCAGGCACTGGAGCGCGAGGGTGCGCTGGCCCATGCGCGAACGCAGGGGGAGTACTTCCACCAGCGCCTGCTGGAGCTGCAGCGGGCGTTCCCGCTGATTCGCGCGGTGCGCGCCGAGGGCCTGCTGCTGACGGTGGAGCTGGAGCTGGCCGGCACCCCGGCGTTTGTCGAGCGCAGCTTCGGCTACCTGCTGTGGGGCAGCCTGCTGCGCGACCCCGAAGGCGGGGTGGCGGCAGCCGTGTGCCCGATCCACAACCACTGCCTGCGCTACCTGCCGCCGCTGAACATCGACCGCGACAGCATCGACCTGATGGTCGCCAACCTGCGCCGGGCCCTGGCCCGGGGCGTGGACGGCGTGCTGCAGGACTGCGCCGAACACAACCGGCACCTGGGCGATACGCGCACTGCGCAGTTTCTGTCGAGCCTCACCCACCCTAAAAAAAAAGGACCCAACCTGTGACTGAGCACACTCGCGTCAACTCGCCAAGCCACGCCGCACCGGGTGTGGCCGCCATTCGCCCGCTGACCGGGCCAGGCCCCAGGGTGTGCATCGTCGGCGCCGGGGTCGGCGGCCTGTCGATGGCCCGCGCGCTCAAGCGCAAGCACATTGCCTTCGACTGCTTCGACAAGCGCGACCGCATCGGCGGTATCTGGGCCTTCGACCACACGGGCGAGCACACTTCGGTGTGGCACAGCATGAACATGAACACGCCCAAGGGCCTGTACCAGTTCAGCGACTTCCCCATGCCGTCGCATTACCCGGACTTCCCCTCGCACCGCCAGGTGCATGCGTACCTGGACAGCTTCGTCGAGCACTTCGCGCTGCGCGACAGCATTCACCTGGAGTGCCCGGTGCAGCACACCGAGCGCCTGGCCGACGGCACCTGGCGGGTGACCCTGGGCTCGGGCGAAGTACGCCACTACGACGCGCTGGTGGTCGCCAACGGGCACCACAACACGCCCAACCTGCCGGACTACGCAGCCACTGCCCGGATCGACAGCATCCACTCCAAGCACTATCGCTATCGCCACCCCTACCAGGACAAGACCGTGATGGTGGTGGGCGTGGGCAACAGCGGCGCGCAGATTGCCGTGGACGTGAGCCACGATGCACGCATGACCTACCTGTCGCTGCGCCGTGGGGTGTACGTGCTGCCGCACTACCTGTTCGGCATTCGCGTGGACAAGGTGATGGGCCCACTCAACGACTGGTGGGTGAAGAAGCTTCTGCCCTACCCGCTGACCGGGCTGATGTTCACCGGCCTGTACAAGCTGCTGATCGCCAAGCGCAAGCAACTGGGCATGCCCAAGCCCGACCACCTGATGATGTCGAGCCTGCCGACGCTGTCGGAGAACTTCGCCAACCGCGTGGGCGACGGCAAGCTCAAGGTGGTGCCGCAGGTGCAGCGCATCGACGGCAACACCGTGCACTTCGTGGATGACAGCAGCCTGGAAGTGGACGCGGTGATCTACGCCACGGGCTATCACACCGACTTCCCGTTCTTGCCCCAGAGCCTGTTGCAGATCGAGGAAAACCGCATTCCGCTGTACCAGCGGATCTTTTTGCCCGAGGTGCCGAACCTTGCCTTCATCGGCGTGTTCCAGGCCGTGACCTGGGGCTTTCTGGACATGATGGAGCGCCAGGCCGAGGTGGCCGCCGACTACTTTGCCGGTGCGTACCAGCGCCCCGGTGCCGAGGCCGAGCGCGCGCACATTGCCGCCGAGCGCAAGGTGATCGAGCGCGAGTTCCTGGCCACCCCACGCAACAACTACGAGATGCACGGCCCCACCTACCTGCACTACCTGGCCAAGGAGCTGCGCCAGGGCCGCGAGCGGGCCCAGGCCGGCAATCGCCAGAGCCCGTTGCTGAGCATCGCCCACACCTATGACGCCAGCAGCGCCGCACACCACGTCCAAGAGCGGGAGCCGGTCTCATGCCCGTCGTGACGCCGGTCGCCGTGGTCGGCATGAGCGCTCGCCTGCCGGGGGCGCCAGACCTGCGCGCGTTCTGGCAGCTGTTGCGCGAAGGCCGCGATGCGGTCGGCCAGGTGCCGGCCGAGCGCTGGAACTGGCGCGACCACGACAGCGCGCTGACCCCCGGGGAAGAGACCACCTACTGCCAGCGCGGCGGCTTCATGCCCTGGGTCGACCGCTTCGACGGGCGCTTTTTCGGCATTCTGCCCCGCGAAGCGCAAGGCATGGACCCGCAGCAACGGCTGTTCTTGCAGGCGGCCTGGGCGGCGCTGGAAGATGCCGGCTACGCGCCGGGCCAGCTGGCCAAACGGCGGGTGGGGGTGTTCGTGGGCGTGGGCCATGCCGACTACCCCACGCTGATGCGCCGCGACGGCGTGCCCAGTGATGCCTGGCGCGGCACCGGCATTGCGCTGACGGCCATCGCCAACCGGGTGTCGTACTGCCTGGACCTGCACGGCCCCAGCGAGGCCATCGACACCGCCTGCTCCAGCTCGCTGGTGGCACTGCACCGTGCCCGGCAGGCACTGCAGGACGGTGAATGCGAGCTGGCGATCGTGGGCGGGGTCAACCTGCTGCTGGGGCCGGAGCTGTTCATCGCCTTCGGCAAGGCCGGCATGCTCAGCCATGCCGGACATTGCCAGACCTTCGCTGCCAGTGCCGACGGCTATGTACGCGGCGAAGGGGTGGCCGCGCTGGTGCTTGCGCCGCTGGCGGCAGCCCAGGCCAACGGCGACTTCATCTACGGCCAGGTGTGCGCCAGCGCGCAGAACCACGGCGGCCGTGCCCACAGTTTTACCGCGCCCAACCCCAAGGCGCAGACCGAGGTGATCACCCGGGCCTGGCAGCAGAGCGGCCATTGCCCCAGCCAGGCGCGGATGATCGAGACCCACGGCACCGGCACGCCGCTGGGTGACCCGATTGAAATCAATGCGCTGAAGAACGCCCTGCCCACGACCGAGGCCGGCACGCCCATCGCACTGGGCGCGCTCAAGAGCCAGATCGGCCACCTGGAAGCCGCGGCCGGGATTGCCTCGGTGATCAAGAGCCTGCTGTGCCTGCAGCATCGCCAGGTGGTGGGCAACCTGCACCATGACGCGCTCAACCCGCAGATCGAGCTGGCGGGCAGCCCGTTCTATCTGCCCGATGCCACGCATTCCATGGGCGAACAGGATGCACCGCTGCTGGCCGGGGTGAGCGCGTTCGGGTTTGGCGGGGTGAATGCGCATGTGGTGCTCAAGGCTGCCGACAGGGGGAGCGACAGCCCTGGCGTGCCCGACGGCCAGCCGTATCTGGTGCTGCTGTCGGCCAAGGATGAAGACGGCCTGCGCGCCCGTGCGCGGCAGTTGCTGGCGGCCTTTGGCGAGCCCTTGCCCGATGCCGGCGGCGCGCTGCGCCAGGCGCTGGACGAACGTCTGCGCGACCTGCTGGGGCTGATGCCAGGCAACGGTGTGGCCACCCGGCTTGCCGAGCTGAAGATGGACGCCGAGGATTTTGTAGGTTGCCTGGAGCAGGCGCTGGACGCCCTGCAACTGGACGTACCCATCGATGCATGGCGCGGTGCGGTAAGCCTTGAAGAGGTGGTGGAGCGGCTGGTGGGCGAAGCGGCGGTGCAGCCTGAAGAGGCGGCACGGCTGGAGAGCTTGAATGCGTTGCCGGGCGGCCTGTCGGCCAGCCTTGCGGCCATCGCCCGCAGCCTGCAGGAGGGGCGCGATGCGATGGTGCGGCGGCTGGCGGTGGTGGTCGATGGTCGCGAGGCGTTGTTCGAACAGCTGCGGGCGTATCTGGGGTCGTCTGATTGCCCCTCGGATACCCGGTGGCACAGCGCTGATGGGCTGACCGGCAAACCGGCGCCGGAGGCAGGCAGTGGCCGGGCCGACCGTGCACTGCTCGAGCAATGGGCTGCGCATTGGGTGGCCGGCAAAGTGCCGAGCCCGGGCTGGGCCACGCTGTATGGCGACGAACCGCGGCCACACAAGTATCCCTTGCCGGCCTACCCTTGGCGGCTGGAGCGGGTGTGGTACAGCGCAGCCGTCGCAGCACCTGCGCCGGCCACGCCGGTACAGGCGTGGCTCGAGTGCTGGGCGCCTGGCGCGGCGCCGCCGGGTTCATGCATGGTGCTGGCCGCCCTGGTGGACCATGTGGCCCAGCCAAGCAGCGTGCTGCACTGGCACGATGTGTGTTTTGGCCCGCCGGTTACCCTTGCGGCAAGCGACACGCTGCACTTTACCCGCGCCCCACGGCATTGGCAGGTGAGTGTGCACGGGCAGGTAATGCTGCAGGTCGAGACCGCGGCTGCGGTTGCTGCCCCGCCCGTGTTGCAGGCGTTGCCCGTCACGGCAGAGGGTGTGCAGGCGACACTGCCCCAGGGGCTGGACGGCTACCGGCTGTGGGCTGCGCTGTTGACCCACCTGAGCACGACGGCGGGCACCAGCCTGCCCTATCGCGTTCGCACGCTGACGCTTGATCCCCAGGCGTTGCGAGACGCGCGGCAGCTGAGTGTCGAGCGCCAGGGCATGACCTTCGATGTGGCCCTGTGCACGGCCGATGGCCGCTGCGCACTGCGCCTGGCGGGCATGCAGATGCGCGCCTTCGACCTTGTGCGCCAGCAGGTGAGCGCATGAAGGCGTGGTTGTTCCAGGGCCAGGGCAGCCAGCGCAAGGGCATGGGCGCGGCGTTGTTCGCGCGTTTTCCCGCGCTGGTGGCCGAAGCCGATGCGGTGCTGGGTTACTCGATCGAGCGTCTGTGCCTGGAAGACCCCGAGCAGCAGTTGAACCTCACCACCTTCACCCAGCCGGCCATCTATGTGGTGTCGTGGCTTGGCTACCTGGCGGCACGTGAGGATGGCGTCGTTGCCAGCGTTGCGGCCGGGCACAGCGTGGGTGAGTACGCGGCGCTGACCGCTGCCGGCGCGCTGGACTTCAGCCTGGGCCTGCGCATCGTCATCGAGCGGGCGCGGTTGATGGCCCAGGTGCAGGGCGGCGGGCTGGTGGCGGTGCTAGGCCAGGATCGGCAGCAGGTGCAGGCACTGCTGGACGAACGGCCGGATGCAGGCCTGGCCATCGCCAATATCAACAGCCCCACACAGATCATCGTAGGGGGCACGCTGGCAGCCCTTGAACAGTTGCTGGAGCACTGCACAGCGCAGGGGATTCGGGCCATTGCGCTGAAGGTGAGCGGGCCCTTTCATACCGCGCACATGGCCGCTGTGGAGCAACCGTTTCGGGAGTTTCTGCAACGCATGAACGGAGCGTTTCGCGAACCGGCATTCCCGGTGATCGCCAACGTGCACGCGCGCCCGCATACCCGCGACGGGCTGGTGGAGGCACTGTCCACACACCTGACCCACCCGGTGCAATGGCAGCAGGTGATCGAGCGGATGCTGGCCGAGGGCGTCGAGGATTTTATCGAGATCGGCCAGCCTGCGATTCTGGGCGGGATGCTCAAGGCTGTTCGTGAGCAGCCTGCCATTGAGCGGTCGAATGCCCCTGCGCGCCCTGTGCTGGTGATTGCGCCTGACGCCCCCGCGCTGCTGAGCGAACTGGCACGCCACGGGGCCATTGGGCTGATCGACAGTCACGGCCTGGACAAGAAACAGTTGAAGGCCCGTGTGTTGCGCCTGAATGCCGAGCCGCAGGTGGGCGGCCGTTTCGGTATCCGCCTGCATGGCCGCGCTGACCCGGCACTGATTGATTGGCTGGCGGACCAGACACTGGCCTGCATCGAGGTGCCGGCCCACTGGCAGCCCCTGCGTGAGCGCTGCCCTGGAGTGCGGTGGCAGGTGCGGGTCGAGTGCATCGATGAGCTGGAGGCTGACGCCGATGCGCTGGTGATTGCTGCCGATACACACCTGCCCCTGCTGCTGGCAGCGCTGGCCCGGCGCAAGCCTTGCGGGCCGAAGATCGGCGCCAGCGGCCTGATCGGCAGCCCTGCCAGCGCCCAGGCGATGTTCGATATGGGGGTGGATTTCGTGGTGTGCGGCAGCGTGTTTCTGCTGGGCAGCGAGGCCGGCCTGCCCGTCGAGCGTCAGCAGCAGCTTGCCGGCATGACACAGGCCGAGCATCGCCCGTTGACGGACTGGCGCTACCCCGAGTTCGCCAGCCGCACGCCCGGCTATGTGCTCGACAGGTTGCGCAACGAACAGGCCGAGGCGATGCAGGCCTTCTACCTCAGCGACAGCGGCGGCGATCAGGCCGCCCTGCGCGACCGCCTTGGCGACGCTGCCAACCCCGCGACCCAAGCCACCTGCGCACGCCGCGCACTGCAGGCCCACATGCTCGCCGGCCTCAACCAATGGCAACAGCCGGGCGATGCCTCGCTGTGGCTGTTCAATCACTGGCGCCAGCGCTGCCGGCCCGAGCTGCCCATTCCCATGCCCACGGAGCAATTGCTCAACCTGCTCTGCCCTCCCCTCTGCCCTTCAAGGACAACGCCATGACCCTGGTCGAGACGCTGCAAACGCGCATCAGCGAATTCATCTGCTGTGAAATGGACCTGCCGCCCGAGGACATCGACCTGGATACGCCCCTGGGTGCGTTCGGGCTGGGCTCGCTGGCGGGCATGAAACTGATCGGCAGCCTGGAGCAGCAGTTTGGCTTGCGCCTGTCGCCGACCCTGGTGTTCGAGCACCCGACCATCGCCGAATTGGCCCTCGCCATCGCGGCGATTGCCGCCCGTGGGGAGGCCGCGCATGTTTGACAAGAGCTGCCTGAGCCCACAGGAACTGGCCAGTGCCACCGGCCTGCTGGCGGTGCACGATAGCCTGGCGCTGCGCGCCTGGGTGCACCCGCACAAGGTGCTGTTCACCCTGCTCGACGACCAGGGGGAAGAACAGCAGCAGGTCAGCTACCAGCAGTTGCTGGGGCGGGCCAACGCCATCGCCCGCCAGTTGCAGGCCGTGAGTGAGCCGGGTGATCGCGTGGCGCTGTTCTTCCCGCAGGGCCTGGACTTTATCGCAAGCTTTCTGGCCTGCCTGATCGCCGACCGCATCGCCGTCCCCGTCAACCTGCCGAACCGGCGCCGGGTGGAGCGTTGCCTGAGCATTCTGCATGACAGCGGCAGCTGCCTGCTGCTGGTGGCCGCAAGCGAACAGGCAATGCTGCAGCAGGCATTTGCCGGCACCCCGGCGGCGGCGCTGGCGATGCTGAGCCCTACTGACGATTGCGACGCACCGTTGACGTTCGCCCGGCCTGCGGAGCGTGACCCACAGCGCGTCGCCTTCTTGCAGTACACCTCCGGCTCCACCTCGGCGCCCAAGGGCGTGAGGGTGAGCCACGCCAACATCACTGCCAACCTGCGCATGATGCGCGACAGCTGGGCGCTGGACCACACCAGCGACTTCGTCACCTGGCAGCCGCACCACCATGACATGGGCCTGATACTCGGGCAGCTGCTGCCCATCGTGTTGGGCAACCACACGGTGATCATGGCGCCGGCGACCTTCGTACGTCAGCCGCTGATCTGGCTGCAGGCCATTGCGCGGTACAAGGTGCGGTTGGCCGGGGGGCCGAACTTTGCCTACAACCTGGCGGTGGAGCGTTACGACGCCGAACGCCTGCAGGGCCTGGACCTGTCCCACTGGACCCACGCCCTCAACGGCGCCGACGTGGTTCGCCCGGCAAGCCTTGCGCGCTTTGCGCAGCAGTATGCGGGGCATGGCTTCAGGGCCAGCGCGTTTGTGCCGTGCTATGGGCTGGCGGAGGCAACGCTGTTCGTGAGCGGCGGGCCGCAGGGGCGGCCGGTATGCTCGGTGGTGGTGCCCGTGGATGCGGGGGCACCGCAGAAGCTGGTGGGGTGTGGCGAGCCATCGTGGGAGGTGGAAATCGCGATCGTCGACCCGGCCAGCCGACAGCGCTGCACGCCTGGGCACATCGGCGAAATCTGGCTACGCGGGCCGAACATTGCACAGGGCTACTGGCAGAACCCGGCGGCGACCGAGGCGGGTTTCAAAGCGCGGATCGACGATGGCAGCCCCCTGGATTACCTGCGCACCGGCGACCTGGGTTTTGTCGGCCCCGACGACCGCCAGCTGTACGTGTGTGGCCGGCTCAAGGACCTGATCATCTGCGAGGGCCGCAACCTGCACCCCGAAGACATCGAGTACACCGTGATCGAAGCCCTGGACGAGGTGCGCCCGCAGAGTTGCGCGGTGTTCAGCCACGACAACGAGCAGCAGCGCCAGACCCTGGTGGCGGCCATCGAACTGAACCGCGAGATCAAGCGCTGGCTGCAGGACAACCCGCGTCAGCTCAAGGCGGTGGTGCGCAGCGCGGTGGTGGACCAGCACGGCATCACCCTCAACCGCATCGTGTTCGTGCAGCCCACCAGCATGCACAAGACCACCAGCGGCAAGATCCAGCGCGCGAAGATGCGCCAGTTGTACCTGACGAGCGAGCTGGACCTGTTCGATGAAACCCGCTGAGCCGCTGGTGCAGTGGCTGGCAGACGCCGAAGCGCCGGTCAGCCTGGTCTGCTTTCACTGCGCGGGCGGCAGCGCGCAGAGCTTCTTTGCGTGGAAGCAGGCGGCGGCTGGGGTATGCGAGTTGTACGCCGTGGAACTGCCGGGGCGCAGCCGGCGCTTGCGCGAGCCGTTCGCCCGCTCGGTAACGGAGGTGGCCGCGGCGTTTGCCGAGCAGTGCCAGGCGTTGCCTGACAAGCCGCTGGTGCTGTTCGGGCACAGCTTGGGCGCCCTGCTCGCCTACGAGACTGCGCGGGTGTTGCTGGCGCAGGGGGTGCGCAAGCCCGTGCACCTGCTGGTGTCTTCTCGCCAGAGCCCGGACTGGCTGCCCGTGTGCGCTGGCCTGCCAGCACTCAATGACCAGGCCTTGCGCGATTACCTGGCGAACCTTGCCGGCACGCCACGGGAGGTGCTGGCGAACCAGGCGATGATGGACCTGGCGGTGCCGATACTGCAGGCCGACCTGGAGTTGATTCTGGGGTATCGCCACACGCATGTGCGCGGCCTGGACATCACGGTGGATGCGTTTGGCGGTATGGGTGACGAGCAGGTGCGCTTTGAATCGCTGGCTTGTTGGCAGCGCGTGACCGAGGGTGGCTTCAGCTTGCGCATGATCGAGGGCGGGCACTTTGCGGTGATGCAGCAGCCGCAGGTGGTGATGGCGCGGGTGCGGGTGATCGGTGACGGCCTTGCAGCGACCGAGGGGCAGCATCGGCGCCCTCGCCCGCTGCTGTGCGGGGTGACTAGTCGGTGAGCATGGCGTGAGCCACGTCCTCGACCAGGGCTTTTGACATGCCGCTGAGGCAGTGCGCGGCCCAGATCAGCGAGGTGTCCTGCTGGGTGCCGGCTTGCAGGGTGAGCTTGTACACGCAGCTCATCAGCGCGGCGGCTTGTTCCAGCGCGAACTGCGCATTGTGGCCGGGTTGCACGCGGAACAGCCGGTCGGCGTTGGAGCCTGCTTCGCCTTCGCCGAAGGTGCCGACGCCGATGGTTTTGACCGCGTTTGTGGCGGGTGCAATCGAATCCTTGTCCATCCAAAATGCTCCTGCAGCGTTGCCAATTTCAGGAGGTGTGGGGGCTCTACAGGCGCCGCATAACCTTGTAGGCGCTGGCCTTGCCAGCGAATGCAGACACCGCCGTAGCCGAATGCACACCACAAAACCCTGTAGGAGCGGGCTTGACCCGCGAACGACCGCTACGCGGTCGCATAGCACCCAAGCCCCCTCCTACCCCATCAGTGAACAGCCTGAACCCGACTCAACGCCACCTCCACCAACCCCCGCGCGTGCTCTATCTCATGCACGGCCGCCAGGCTGAGCATCTGCTGGGGGGCTTGGGAATGAAGTAGCACCGCGTGCTGCGATACGGTCTGTGCGCAGAGCAGGTATTCGGAGAGTTGAATGAGGATATCTTCGAGGGTTTGGGGGTGTGGTGGGGTGGGTCTGGGACGATCTTGAGTATGATGAACCTCTAGAGTCGATGAGGCTGCTACAGACCTGCTGTCAAACAAGAAGGTGGCAGCGGTACGCGGGTTGACAGACCGAGGACTCTAGAACTCGGCGCACACGAGTGTGCCCCACGTACAGCCGCCATAAAGGGTGCACGTGCGCCAAGAGTCAGGGACGGCCTGTCAAAGCCGGTCGTTGATGAGCAACGACGCGGAGGAGACTAGAGCGCTGACTGGGCCGGCGCAATGGCTGGCGTGCGGCGGGAGTATGATTGGGAAAGAGCCTACAGGGAATAGGGAAAGGCTGAGGTTTGGATGTAACGGATTGCAAATTCGTTGTGAGAAATGCGCTTTAGCAGGACTTTAGTTCGCTGGTTGATAGGCCAGGATCGCCTTCGCCAGTTGCATCTCGTCCTCAGTAGTTTCCGTGCTTGCGGGCCGCAGCGCTGACAAGGCAGCTTGCAACTCCACGCCCAGAATGGCGCCGTCGCTTGCCACGTAGGCCGCCGCGTCATTGCGGGCGTCTACGATTTTTTTATCCTGGTTTTTGCTGCTATTTCGGCTGCTGGCCTCCGCGTCCTCGGTCAGGGTCACGGGAAACAGCGTCACGGCCAGAGACGAGGTAACGATTACTCCGAGGAACGTGGGTTCTACGGCGCGGCCATCCCCCGCCAAGGCGGGCAGAGAGCAGGAAAAACCGAGCACTATTGCCGCTAGTAAATGACGCACCTACTCGCTCCATGCGTTAGACCGATCATCAAAATCGAAATGTGCGCGCATTCTGGCGGAGTATCGTCTGGAGGAGAAGTGCTACTCGCAAATGCCGAGCTCGGCATTTGCTGGGAAGTCCGGAATGACTTGCTGCGTCATATGGACTGCCCCCGGCACCGTAGACATCTCCAGCCTATGCTTTGAGCATAGGAGGAAGTCTATGAGCACCCAACGATTCACGCCGGAATTCAAGGCTGAGGCCGTCAGGCAAGTCATTGAGCGCGGATACTCCGTTGCGCAAACAGCCGAGCGCCTCGGCGTGTCGCCCCACAGCCTCTACAAATGGGTCAAAGCCGTGACGCCTGACAAAACCGAGAAACAGGCCAGCGAGTTGCTTGAAGCCAAAAGTGAGATTTTACGGCTGCGAGCCCAAATGCGACGTTTGGAAGAAGAGCGCGACATATTAAAAAAGCAGCGCGGTACTTCGCCAGGGAACCCGAGTGAAATACCGCTTCATGAACGAGCACCGACATCAATACGCGATCACTACGCTGTGTCGAGTGTTGAAAGTTGCTCGTGCCGGGTTCTATCAATGGCTACACAAGCCTGTTTCTGATCGCGAAAAAGAGAATGGTCGGCTGTTAGGGCTGATCCGCGACTCCTATGCGGCCAGTCGAGGTGTGTATGGCGCACGGAGGGTGTTTTCTGACTTGCGCGAGGCTGGAGAAAGTTGCGGCAAGCACCGTGTCGCGGCATTGATGCGCACCAATAAAATCAAGGCGCTCAGAGGCTATAAAGCCCCGCGCGCAATCAAAGGCAGACCATCGATCATTGCCCCCAATCATCTCAACCGGGCCTTCACTGTCGATGCCCCTAATAAGGCTTGGGTGACCGATATCACTTACATCCGAACGTGGCAGGGTGGTTATATCTGGCCGTCGTACTGGATCTGTATGCTCGCAAGGTGGTCGGCTGGTCAATGAAGCCAACGCTGGGCAGGGAGCTGGCATTGGATGCGTTGCTCATGGCGGTATAGCGCCGTAAACCCAAAGCCAGAGTCATCGTGCATTCGGATCAAGGGAGCCAATATGGCAGCGATGACTGGAAACGTTTTTGTCTGGCCAACCACCTCGAGCCGAGTATGAGCCGGCGAGGAAACTGCTGGGACAATGCGGTGGCGGAGTCTTTTTCAGCAGCCTGAAAAAAGAGCGTATCCGTAAGCGGATCTACAAAACCCGGGACATGGCCCGGGCTGACGTATTTGATTACATTGAAGCGGTTTACAACCGAACGCGCCGTCACAGCTACTTGGGCTGCGTCAGTCCTGAGGCCTTTGAAAGAGCCTCACTTTGAGGCTGGAAAATGTCTATGGGGGCGGGGGCAGTCCAACCTGCCGCAGGAGCTATATATATACAATCAAGAACAGAACCCTTTAGGCGTCACCGAAATCACCGCAAAGGGCCTTAGCGGCAGAGTAACTACGCCGAGAGTTCTTGAGTATAAATTCTCTCTCGATGGTTTGATTGAAGATTTTGACAGCGAAGACAGAACATCAAAGATGTAGATCTCTGCGTCGCATGGGAAACTGGTGATCTGCATAAAGAAAAGTACAGCATAATTTCCCTTCTAATTCCCGAGAACTCAGACCAGCGACAATATCATGGAGTCACCCACTACCTCGCTGATCTCGAAAACGGCGCTAAGAACTGCGACTTAATAATTTTAAGCGAATTGATTGATTTTTTAAACTACGGCGAGGCATCTACAGAGAACCAACGAATCAAATGCGAGTAACAATAAGCAAATTGAAAGTCTGCCGATCGCCCACATCGGCAGATTTCCTCATACATTTTTTAATCGCCTACCATGCCCCCTACACAAGAAAAATTGCTAGACTTCTCTTTTGATGCTTTTTCACACACGACACTGAAAACAATCCCCGCAATTTTATTTGCCAGAAGCGGAGGCACCGCATTACCGACCTGCTGAAACTGCTGAGTTCTATTTCCCTGGAAAAAGTAGTTATCGGGAAAAGTTTGTATCCTAGCGGCTTCACGGACAGTCAGGCTACGGCACTGTTTGGGATCATAATGAATAAAATAGTGCCCATCTTTTGAAATGTGACTAGTGATGGTTGTAGCAGGCAGATTCGCCAGTTGAACTCGAAACCTGTCGCTAAACTTTCCAGTTTCCCAGTTCTTGTGTGCTGGAGCCAACCCCTTCAGAGAAAACTGCTGATGCCCTTTAGGAGACACCCCATGAGCTCGGGCAAACAGACTTGCAAATATATAGCGACGTAGATCCGAAGGCATATGTCCACGCGCATCATGGTTCAGCCAATAGTCCAAGTCGTCATCCAGATACCACTCATCCAAAGAAGAAAGACCCGTCCTTCCATCTTTTCCGACTCGGGCGACCCGGATATCTCCAACATCAATCGAAGCGGACAGTAGACTGCTTCTGACAATATCCATCTCTGAAGCCAGTTTCGGGTCAGCTCTCTCATCGAGTTCTGATCTCAGCTCGTCCAACTGATCTGCAACCACTCGGTACCAGGCTTCATTTCCATCACGCTGCCGGGTCAGTCGGCTACGCAGCATTGGGAGGTCGTCCAGAACCTGTTTGACCACTACCTTCTCTTCCGCCTTTGCAAGCAGCGCATGAGATGGAATGCTGCCCTCCTCATCCAGAGCTATGCCGAGGAGAATCACTCGATGCCTAGCTTGAGGAATCCCGTGCTCCTCTGCCCTGATGACGAAAGCATGAGGATCTACCTGCTCGACATCATCTCCTGGCCCATAGGTTTGCCCACTCACGAGCGAACAAATGCGGTACTTGATGCCGGGCTCGGCATCTTCGAGAGCCTTGTTGGGATCTGAGAGATCTTTCAGTATCTGGGAGAAGATTCTCTCCCCTCCCACTTTGGACGAAAGAATACCCTTCACATTCTCCATGACAAAGACTGCAGGCTTTCTCTCCTTGATGATTCTCAGATATTCCTTGTAGAGGAAATGGCGATCATCCTCTTCGGCACTATAGTTTGCCTTTGCCTGATTACGCGCACGGCCGACAACCGAATAGGCTTGGCAGGGCGGACCACCTATCAATACCCAGGGTCGACTGCTGTCAAGCCGTACATCGAGAACCTCATCAAGCTCTCGATTTCCCTCCTTCGTGCCAAGCGTTATGCATCGTGCCTCTGCCTCTGCCTCTTTCCACTCGGCTTCGCTCGCATCCGAGTAGGGCCGATCCGTAGTACCGTTGCAAAACCGGTAGTAGTCGATCAGCCGCTTCGGATTTCTTGTTTTCAAAAGACGGAAGAATGCCCTCAGTCTGAGGGTTTGCCATGCCGCAAGATCCTTTTCGGCAGACACGACGATCTCGAACTGCTTGCCATCCCCAGAAGCCGAAACCCCCTCACCCAACCCCCCCGGGCCTGCGAAGAGATCGACGACCTGAATCGGCCTGGGAAGCACTGCCACAGCATCAATAGCTGTATGCTCCCTGAAAATCATGTTCATCTGGATTTCTGTCATGGATGTAGTCAGCAAAGAAGTCAGGTCTCGCATGATGGCCGGGATTCGCGGTAGCGACACGTTGCCGGAAATGAAGGTTCGGCGACTGTTGCATAGGCACGGCTTCAGATATCGCTTGCATTCGCGGGAGCTTCCGGGCAGACCCGATGTGGTTCTCCCCCGCTACCGCGTCTGCATATTCATTCACGGGTGTTTCTGGCACAGGCATCCAGGGTGCAGGTACACCACTACCCCATCCACTCGAGAGGACTTCTGGCGTCTGAAATTCGAGCAGAACGTGAAACGAGATCTCAGAAACCGGAACGAGCTGTTGCAACTTGGATGGCGCGTCATCGAGCTCTGGGAATGTGGAACACGCCGTCCGGAAACGGACATGCACTGGTTGCTGGAAACTATCCCGGATTGTAATCAAAAATTCGTGGCCTGGCCCGAGTTTTCCCATACTACCCCTTCCTGACCGAAGCGGCTCGCGCGGGCTTTAGTATTCGATTTCCAGTCGCTCCAGCAGATATTTCAGCGCGCCCCTCTCCCCCTTCGAGAGGCTGGTGAAACGCCCAGCCGCAAGCTTCTTGAGCGCATCCATGTTCTTGGGCGAAGCAGCCCCGCTCTGTCGGGCCTGCTCCATGATCTCAACTGCTCTGTCTGCCAGACCGAAAAGGGCAATATCGAAATCGATCTCCTGATTCCTGATCGCTTCTCGCTGCCCCTGCCTTGTTTCGTCTGCGTATTCCTGCAGAGAAACCCCATACTGCTTCACGGCGAAGCCGGGTAACCCCACCCTCCCCTTGACATACTGCGCCCAGCAGAATTCCCGCTTGGCGAACTCGGATACGTTTCGCACGCTTTCCGGAGGCGACTTGAGAATTTCGGACACTCTCCAGGCCTCCACTAACATCCAGTCCAGGAGAGTCCGAGGAACCTCCTGCTCCCGCCAGATCCTGTCCAGATCGATCTGAAGCTCTGCAGCCCGAAACCCCTCGGCACATGCCGCAATCGTGTAGGTTACTATCTGGGCCTTGTAGCCACGGTCACTGCGATACCATTCCGATTTCTGCACAATCTCGTCGAGCCGGAGAAAAAGCAGAGCCTTGGCCACAGCCCGGCGAAACCACGTCTCTGTGATCTTCGAAGCATCATCGAGCCCAGCAAGCACTGATGTAAACCTGCTGAAGCATTTTTGAGCCCCTTCACTGACATGATGGGGCTTGCCTTCAAAAGACAACTCGTATTTGGCCAAGTCGGTCTTGGTCAGTAGTTGGGATTTCGGATAGGTCAGTTCCAGCTTGCTGCGCTCGACCTTCGACTTGTAGGCAAAGAGATTCTTGTACTGCCCCCGGGCACGCTCGTAGAACCATTTGCTGCTGTGCAGGGATCCTGCCCTCTGTGGCACAGATACATCCTTGGAGAGACGCTCGAGCCTAATCTGAACCGGGCTGTTGGAGGCCAGGTCGGCAAGGGAAACCTTGTTCTGGGTGTTCGCATATTCGGAGATGCAGGGAACCACCTCCTCGAGACGCCCCTCATCGACAACCGACAGTTTGACCTGAACATACACATGATCGAGATCCCGCCCCAGCCCATCTCTGGCGTATAGCAGGGAGGCTGTAGTCTGGCCACCATTGACGATCTGGAAATCCCTGATGTGGGAGATGGCCGGCCTACCTTCTTCCAGTCTACGGATATCGACCGATGAAGCCGTGGCAGTGATTCCGTTGTTGTAAGCGAAGAACATTCCGGGCTCTTCGGCAATGGTTCGCAGAATGCCCTTGTTGACGCTCGTTCTCGCCTGCAGATAACTCCTGACATTCTGCTCCAGCAGGCGATTGCCGAAAGCAGCAAATACCTTCGCCAATGCGCTGCCAGACATGGCAAACAGATAACTCTGATAGCTCTCAGCTCCAGTCGATATAGGCAGACATTCGATCGCCCCATCGAAGTCATCATCGAAGTCAATCTCGACCGGCTCGCCACCGACGGACGAGATTCTTGCATAGCGCTCGAGATCCAGGACGTTGACGTGCAATGTCACCGAACCGACATCCCGGTTCTCGAAGAGACTCTTGCGGACACGGAGATGACAGTTGGTGAAGAGAATGACGCGCAGTCGCCTGATTCTGCTGCCATACTGCTGAATCAGTGCAGCAAGCTGATATGCAGGGCTGGCCTCCTCGAGACTGGCCAGGAACTTCTGGCTCATGGCCGCCTTGAAGAACCGCTCGACACCATCGACGGCCCTGTCCACATCCCGGCTGTTGACGGCAGGCATATCCGCCTCCTGCCGATAGTCGCAGACTGCGAGATAGAGATCGCCGGCCTCGGAGCTGTCATCACTGAGCATACCCAGTGCGTACCCATCGACACGGTACCCTCCAGAACCTTCCTTCAGCACCGGACAATAGTCCATGTCCGGTGTATCCCCATTTTCTGCAGCCAAAGTCGAATAGATTCGGAAGAACTCGGTGATCTGCAATTCGTGACCGGCAACGCTGCCTACACGCACCTCCTCGAGCAGGTCTTCGTACTCATCCTGAAGATCAGCCATTGATCAACATCTCCAGTTCCATCTGATCTATCCGGTAGTCGTCTATGGTTTCGCAAGCGATATCGTACTTCACTCGAACGATCCCGTCAGGAACGGTCGAAGGGACGAGCCGCGGAAATCCCTCGGTAACACGATAAACCCGCACGGCGTCCAAGTTGAACGCTTCACTGACATAACCGGCGTCATGCTGATATCCAACGAGGAACAACTTTCGCTGGAACTCCATCAGACCAGAATGGGTGCCAGAAAGCCGGAAGGATATGTCCGCCACGAGCGACGCCAGACTGACTCCACTTTCCGAAACGGTGAATCGGTGCAGAGCAACGCAGAGCTCTCGCCCATCACTGTCAAGCTGTTCCAGCGAGGACACCCTGATCATGATAGGCTGAGTCGAAAGCTGCGACTTGACTTCTATACGAACGTTGTTGAGGCCGATATCGTTGGTATCACCATCCGGCCCTCGCCACCCGCGGGTGATCACCGCTGGAGCGACCCCACAATCGTCGATCAGCCACTTCACCAGACAGAGCTCACCGAGCAGACCGAGCCGCTCCCTGAACGACATTTCCCGAGATCGCCCTCGGCGCAGCAGGTCTGCCCAGCGATTCAGCCGCACGGCGAATATGTTCGCGGCTCCGGCAGGGCTTTCCGATCGCGAAGAGGCATCCGCGAGGTCGGAACACATGATCGAAAAGAGATCCTTCAACTGATGGTCTGTCAGGCAGAGCACAAGACGGTGCCCCCCGTCGATCTCGCAGTGACGAACTGCCACATTCTCGAACTCCGGCAAATTCGAGCCATTCAGCTCCGATGCGCTGGACTCCAGAATGAATTCTCGCTCGCCTGTACTGGAGTAGCTGATGAACAGATCGAGGAGATGATCCGGACAAACCCTGAAGCGCCCGGCTCCTCGGCCGAGATGCGCGATCTCGTCCCACTTGGCAATGAAGTCATTCGTCACCATCAAGGTCCTCGTCCGACTCTGCTTCCTGACGTTGCCGCTCCATCATCTGAGCCAGACGCTTGGTCACCGCATATTCGCGCGGCTGTGGAGCCACACCCGTGTCTGGAAATGCCAGACTGATCGACACGACAGGCTTGCCAGCCTCGAAGTCGAGCTTCTTGCTCTTCTCATCGGATTTCTTAAGCTCGAAGTCCAGAAGATGTATCAACAGGAGAGGCCGTGTTCTGGCCATCAGGTACTGCATCTCTGGGCTGAAATCCGGAAATTCGCTCTCTATTTTTGTAATCTGCTCACGCAGCTCTTCTCTTTCGCCATACTGAAGGTCGGTTCTTGCAGCATCTGCGACAACGTTCTTTGCCGTTATCTTCACGGCATTGGGGTCATCCGATTTGGAAACCCCGGAATGTCGTACTCGACAGTAGATATTCTTCCCCCCCCCTCGCCCGAACGGAAAACCTATTCCCGGATCACCAGTTCGCCGGAACGGGATCGCAATGTCCCATAGTGCCAATTCACCGCTGGCACGATCAGCAATGTAGTCCGATGTGAGACTTCGACCGTCGTATCCCAAAGCAAAATGCAGTTGTGGAAGCTTGAACTCTCGAAGCAGCTCCTGAACCAGAGCAACCCCAACGCCCTTCCAGACCAGAGCGCCATCATCTGGCACCTCATGCTCAGCCCAGCCTGTTCCAAGCTCCTCCACGAGGGACGTCACGGCAGCGAAATGCTCAGCATTGATGCTCCCGTCGTTGAACAGCTCGAACGCCTGAAGATGCTTGGTGGAAAGATCCACTGCCATCAGCACAGGCTTGGCGGCCCGCATCTTGTTCGCGGCGGTAATGGCGATACCTGTTGGACTTTGGCGAACCTTGAGACCGAACTCGTTAGGCGTGATCCCCATCCGCTCCATGCGAACAAGGTCTTCCCTCAGCTCTTCAACCGCGTTGCTTACCTCACGAAAGTCCCCCAGCATCTCGCCGGTAGCATGGATCCGACACAGTCGCTCATAGCCCGGCCGATAGCCGAACCAGCGCCCCATCTGCAGCAGTGTGTCAGCAGCACCGACATTCCTCAGTACGTACGATACCACCAGCCCCTCGAGAGTCAGTCCACGGGCCAGGGCCAGACCACCGACTGCAATCACATGCATGCCTGACTCGGGGGCCTTCGTATAGTCCAGACCACCGCCCTGCATGTTTACCAGCCGGACCTCGACAGGTGCTAGGCCACGCCGCAAGGCACCACGAACATCGTCCCAGCCGAAATCGCAGTGCTCCGCATATTCCTTTTCCCAGGTTTCGTGCAGCCTTGAAAGCAGCCGCGAACTACCCCAGGAGCTGCTGGATGCCCAAGCATCAACAGCAGCCTTCAGATCCTGCAGCTGCAAGTAGATGAGATCGTGGATCTGGCGCTGAATGGCATTGAATCTGCTGACATTCACCAGCATCGAGGAATGCCTGCGGCTCTCGCCGGCAAGAACCCGAATGGCCCTGAATACAGTGTATTCAAGAACTGCATCCTCGAGACTTTCCGGCAGTTCACTGACCGGATCTCCGGACTTGTGGCTCAGTGGAAGCAGATCAAGGTAGTCGCCTGGTATTTCGCGGACGCAGGCCTCGAACAGCTCTCCGCCATCGGAAAAGAGCTTCTCGGCGCCAATATAATTTCCTGGCGGCTCAAGAGACTTGATGAAGTGCTCCGGGAAAAGGTCATCCTTGAGCATGCTGTCTTCGGTATCCGGATCGATGAAGATGTTGGCAAATGGCGTAGCCGTGTAGCCAACGTAGGAAGAGCGCCGCGAACAGCTCAGCAATTCACGTATTCGAGCGTTGATGCGCGTGGTAACACCCGGATCCTTTGCGGTATTGACCGATGCATTGTCCGCTTCGTCATCGATCAGCAACATCGGCCCCTCGAGTTGCCCGTCCTGACGAAGCCCTCTCAACCAGTCGGCAAGACGAGCCAGAACCTTCTCGTTCTTCTTGGTAACAAACAGTATTGGATCAGCAAAATTGCCCTCTGTGGCACCGACACTTTTCGCCGTTTTCACACTGAAGTCAGCACTCTGGGTAGTCCCACAGAAGGGATGCCTTATCTCCCCTCCCTCTCCCTCAAGCCCCTTGAGAACATAGGAGACCGGATATATTTCCGAAACAAAATTGTCTCCGAGGGATGATTTTCCGACAAAAGTCTGATCCAGCCTGACCTGAGTCTGGTATCTCAGTGAATTGGTCAGCCCAGCGAGAACCACGATTACCCGATAACCTGCATCTGCCGCCTTGGCAATCAACGCGGAATAGTTCGTGGTCTTTCCCGACTGCACATGCCCCATGACCAGACCTCGGCGCCGCCAAGAGTCGCCCTCAAGAGGGTCTCCCAGATATCCCAGAATCTCGTCGGTAACCTTGTCGACGGACTGGACAACCTGAACAGGCAGGATCGAATGATCCAGCCAGTACTTCTGCAGCCTGCGCCAGTAGTAGAAGTCGATTTCTCCCTTCCGCCCAGGGTACCAATCCTGGAAATCGGTCTTGAGAACGTGTCCCTCCCCCTGCTGGGTACCATATATCGTTTCCAGATGCCTGATCAGGCGACTCGCCAGCTCTTCATCGAGAATACTTGCAAGAGCAGAAATTTCCTTCACATGTGTGTCCAGAAACCCCTGAGGTACCGGAAACCGACCCTTAATCCGTCTGTCTATCTCCACTCGCAGAAAGCTCAAGCTAGCATCAAAGTCCATTCGACATCCCCCACTTCCTGGCCGTATTTTTACGAACATAGCTTTCCGTATAGATCCATTGGCTTGCAAATGGCTCCATTACGGCAATGAACTTCAGAAAGCCATCAATCTCCGGAGTACCATCACAGTCCTGCAGATAGTTGATCATGCACTGGTCAACCAGCGACTCGAACTCCTCGACAGAGGTGGAACACTGATTCACCCCTGCTTCGGCATCTTTCAGAAACATGTCAGTCGGAAAATAGGACTCAAGCAGCCGGAGTACCGCAGAGAAGTCCGGCTGCCCCAAAAGCCGGGCCACCATTGGGTGCTCGCGGTTCACGCGATAATGAATCTGGCCGTTCTTTACGTATCGTCGCCAGACCGAGTGAATCTCAAGCCGATCCAGAGCAACACCTTTATTGCGATGTACTCGAATCGAGCGTCGATTGAAACGCCTCACAACCTCCTGCAGTCTGCGCTTCAAGACTGCGGGTAGCTGAGCGTCGGACTTGTCCACGGTTATTCGCCAATCGGCATCCAGCGTATTTGGCAGATCCACCCGAACCCGCGTCAGTTGAGTTAGCTCCCCATGCGGAACCAGACGGAACCACGTTCCGTAGATTATGAGGCGTCGATTCCGATATACATAGAACCCTTGGTTTCGAACCATGCCCTCTGGCCCGCCCAGCCTCTCCTGGTCTTCGGTCGACAACTTGGAGAAATGAGGCAATACATAGGGCTGAACCCTGATCTGCTCCCCACTGGGCATGACGATGTTCTCTGCATCCAGTGTCTGGGTTGCATCATGGGAGGTCATGAACGGGTCGATCGGGAGAAGCTGATTGCCATTGATGGCTATCGTCAACCGTCGCTTGCCCTCACCGGCAAGATAACGATGAAATATCAGGGAAAGTTTCTGAATGGCGTGGGCAATTGTGTGGGTAAGCGACTCGTCTACTGAAACACTGTGCTCCCGATCCAGAAGCCTGTCCGAGTTACTCCATATCACCTCGGTTCCCGAAGGGGTACCCGGCTTCCCGTCAAGTAAGTGCAGAGCCTCGGCTCCCTCCAAGACATCCATGCTCCAGTCGTCGATGTCATCGATATCCCAGCGTGCGGCAGTAGTGGCGCTCTGCTGCCAGGAAACAACCGTCAAGATGCGTGCTTGGGAAAGCGATGCAGACTTGAGCCCCCATCCGAACCGGCCCAAATCCTCAGGCTCGCGCTCTGCCTGAGGATTGGCACTGGCAGGGCGCATAGCGACGGTCAAGGTCTCCCTGTCCATACCGACACCATCATCCCTGATCCTCACCTGCACATCATCCGGCTTCGGGATGAAGGTAATATCCACCCGTTTCGCGCGTGCCTTGATGCTGTTATCTATCAGATCAGCCAGAGCCGCGGCCAAGTCGTAGCTACCAAAGCTTCTGGCGGTAGCCATAAGATTCTTGGCCAAAGGCGGATTCGGGATCCTCATGTCCTCTCCTAGATTCGAACTGCGTCCTAAGACTTCAAGTCGACGACAACACTAGCCGGAACACACGGGCCTAGTAAAGAAGTTCAAGAGCATAGTGCCATCATCTCGAGTCCCGCTGTTCTCTACTGTGTCGATTCAGTACCGAGTAAGAGATGTCTAGACCCTACAGGCACCATGAAGCTGATTAGCAAACAACCCGGCTAACACGCCTACAAAAAAGCGACGGTGGAGCGGCCAGACATCCCGAACGTGCTGGATCGAGCGTTCACGGTGGCGGCGCCGAATGAAGTCTGGTGCGGAGATATCACGTATGTCTGGGCGCAAGGTCGCTGGCATTATGTGACGGCCGTGATCGACCTATTCGCACGCCGAGTAGTAGGCTGGGCGTTTTCAACGAAGCCCGATGCTGAGCTGGTGCCCAAGGTTTTGGACATGGCCTATGAAAAGCGCGGCCGCCCTCAGAACGTGCTATTTCATTCGGACCAAGGCAGTCAATATGGCAGTCGTAGCTTCCGTCAGCGCCTGTGGCGTTATCGCTTCAAGCAGAGCATGAGCCGACGAGGAAACTGTCACGATAATGCCCCAATGGAGCGGCTGTTTCGTAGCCTGAAAACAGAATGGGTACCGGCCACGGGCTACATGAGCGCTTCGCTGGCACAGCAGGATATCGGTTGCTTTTTGATGCAACGCTACAACTGGCAGCGACCGCATCAGTTCAACAGCGGGCTGGCGCCCGCTGTTGCTGAGGAAAAACTTAACGCAGTATCCGAGATTAGTTGACCACTACAGGGATACTAAAGGAGTTGCCCATGGACAAGGAACGTTATCAGACACAAGTGGCGTAAAATATTACCCCTCTTACGTCGTCTACTTATAGTTAGGTATCTCAATGCCCACAGCTCCAAAACATTGTAACGACTTCTTAGCCGTTGAGGCAGAATACCTACCTCAGTGCGAGGTTGCCATTCCTCGTCATCAGTTAATTCTCCAGCCTTGGAAGGACTGGACGGAAGAGGAAAGGCCCGATTGGTGGAGCAAGAGCTACAACAAACTAAAGCATCAACGCCATGAATATTTTGCTAACGCGACACTAGAGTCCGTGTTAAATTCTGTTGGAGCCCAGCTCTTAGTCTTACAACTTTATCACTATGTAGCCACTGGTGAGCATGTCTCCGTAGACATCTAAATGCGAAATGCTTTGTTTAATCCACGGCCACCAGACACATTCAAAGGTGGAGCGCTTTGATGTTATGGAGCCCCTTTCACCAACCTTCAACCGAGCACACCTAACTAGTGGTTACAATCATTCGCTCCGCTCACTGGGACGAGCTAAAGCCCGCCCCTTAACCAACCGCCAGCAATTTATTAGGAGTACAAGTTTGAACTTCAAGGACGCAAGAAAAAAATCAATCCGGAAACGTATGCTAGGAGCAGCAATCATCGCTCCGTCAATAATCTCTACTGGGATCTCTTTCCTGAAAACGTTGTATTTCCGTCTAGATGACGGAACGCAGTTAGGCGGCATGATTGCCCGCCCACTTAAAGAGCTTATAAATTGGATGTATCAGAACACACAGTATCTTAGTTTGTTCTGGGAAAAATCGCCGACCCCCAATCATATGGTTCTATCTGAGCCGCACAACCTCTATTTCATAGCTGTTTACTTACTTACATTTGTCGGCTTTGCTTTTTATGCGTCCGGCGCAAAGCTTGCGTCTCGCCTAGCGGAAATTAACGAAAAAATCGAGAATCAATTAATAGAAGAATCAATTAAAGGGGCTGGCACACGCAGTCGTGAAGAAATTGAGCGCACGACTGAAATACCATCAAGCAGTATATTTTCGCAGCTTCATCAACTGTATTTGGCTCCTGTAATAACAGCAGTAATTGGCGCTGTGCTACTAAAAATCATCGGCCTGTAAATTTCTAACAACTGGTTCAAACCGTTCGCCTTGCTCACTGGGACGGGCTAAAGCCCGCCCCTTAACCAAAGCGTTAGGCCTAAGAGGGAAGTTTTGTGGCTAAAATAACGGACTTAAATGGCGAGTGGGCGTTACCTATAGGCCAAGCATTTGTTGCTTTTGGCTAAATTGAGCATGTCACAATGGCATGCCTTAAAAAGATACCCAAAGACCGCATTAAGCGCTCGACGAAAATTTTCAAACTAACACAGCGCATTGATCTAATCTTGGAGTTACTGGAGAGCCACTCCGGTGAAGAATTCGCACGACTTTCCGAAAAACCAAATACAGCCAGGGAGCTGGCCAGAGTCAGAAATCTTATTGCGCACAACCCACTATTCTTTGAGTTTTATGAAAAGGCTGATGGCGAGATATTTCACCGAGAATTAATTGTTTCACTTAAAAATGAGAAGAAAATTTCACTCCCGGAACTACAAGATTTTTCCAGTGTCAGTGCAAAGGTGTTTAACCCACTAGACGCAACCAAGGCCTAACAAACGGTTCAAGTCGTTCGCTTCGCTCACTCGGGGCCGGTTAAAGCCGGCCCCTTAATCAAGCGTTAGAGTTTTGGAGGGTTGCATACATGATCAACATACTCACTGGGAAATTGATCTTTAAATTTACGCCCAACGGAGGAAGGGCTGTTCTATATAGATCTGCGTTTGTTACCGTATATCTCTACCTACTGACTATAGGCCTAAAATCACATACTAGAGAATATGCTGTTCTTGAATTTTCACTCGAGCAGCTTTTTGCAGAGGCGCACAGAACCATTCCATGGGCTGGTGCAATTTCTGGCGCTGTTTATGCGGCCCTATATGCGCGTTTTTCGTCTCAGTGGGCATATATTGCCGACCTGTAAAATCAGCAGCGCGGCCGTAGCGACTACTTCGGCAGAAGATTCTGAGCCAACAAACTATACAATATGGCAAGCTGATTTTATTGAAGATGCAGTTTGCATGCATCTAGCCACTAAGCGCGAGTTTAGCAGCGCCATTCATTCTATTCTTAAGGATCCCGATATTAGGGGAATCCTTGAAGAGGATGGTCAGCTTGGAAAGAGTGGAATTTTGAACTTATAAAATAAACCAAATGCAATTTTTAATAAATCCCCTAACAAGTTCGCTCACTCCGTTAGCTTAATGGTTAGGCGTTGACCGCTTCTGGCCGATTCTGTTGAAAACAGTCGGCCTCTGGGAGAGCTGCTTTTTAGCAGTTCAAAAAACGTTCAATTCTGGCGTTGCTGTGTAAAAACCAGGACAGCTCCGTCTTCTACCTTGGGTCGTGGTATTGGCGAACTGCTGCTAGCCGATGCCATCACGCGTACGCTGGCCGTCAGCAATCAGATCGCAATCTACGCACTGGCCGTCGATGACATCGACGACCAAGTTAGGGGATTCTACGAGCAATGCAGGTTATTGCCGCTTGGCTCGGATAGCCGTCGCTTATTCCTGCCATTGCAATCCTTTTAATCGCTCGCCAGGCAGGAACTCCCTGCCGGCTCAGCTCACACATAGCCCTCCACCGATCCTCCTCACGGGTAGTGACCAACGCAAAAAACACCGGTGGGGCAAAAATCAGAAGCCCTCGAAAACCACCAGGCATAAAAAAATCCAGTCACCGCTAAGTGACTGGATTTCTTGAGGTTTTTTGGTCGGGACGGAGTGATTCGAACACTCGACCCCTTGCACCCCATGCATGCCAAGCCAGCTAACGGCATGATATCACAGCACTTTTCGGCGCGCTCGCTGCAACCGACCGTCCATAGGTGTCCGTGAGCATCCTCGAGAGTCACGCATTTCTCACGCAGCCCCGGCTGCCCATCACGGCGCACCGCCAACCGCTCCCCTTCATTTATATAGCTACCCACCGAGCTCGGCCAGTCGCGCCAGGGCCATGTTCTCGATCATCACGTACAGCCGCTCGACGGCCAGGCGATCGACAGCCTTGAGAATCTCCAGAGCCTCGACCAGGCTTTCGGCGCGAGCCTGGGCGATCAGGCAGTTGACCGCCGTATCGCTCACCTCGATCTCCGTCACCCGCTTGCGCAGCAGGCCATGGATCTCTGGCGGCATGATGATGCCGGGCAAGAACTCTCCAGGCTGCGCCCTACCGTAACGATCACTCACTTCTGTCTCTCCGTTTCGCTGATAGGCCATTATAGATCGACTCGCAGGCCAGCCCAGCTATTCGGCTTCGCTCAAGCGCTTCCGCGAGGTCTCCCGCCATTCGGTCAGACTCTTCAAACAATCCCCCGAGCACCACGACGGCAGAGGCTCCTGCCTGGCGCTGCTGGGCAGTGATGGTGTCGCAGGTTGATGCTCGGCCGGCGCGCAGTCGGGCGATTTCACCCCGCAGCCCGCCAGCAGCAGACTCAGCAGCAGCGGCGCGGCCTTGGGCCAGTTCCAGTTTTTTTCGTGCACTCTCACCCTCCTCGTCCGCCAGGGCTTGGCGGCGCTGTTCTTCGGTCCTGGCCTGGGCGGCGGCGCGGCGGTCGCGCTCGGACACCTCCAGGCGGTAGTCGGCCAGGTCGTTACGCGCCGTCGCGGCCTCACTGCGAGCAGTCGCAGCGTCAGTTTTCCCCGCTCCCACGCGAATTTCCTGGCCTCCAGCCACGACCGCCAGCGCGGCCAGCCACCAGCACCAGGCCGGCACCACTCGGAGCCATGTCATGCCAGGACAGCCTTGAGCGCAGCCGAGTAGTTGCGCTTGAACTTCGCGCGCAGTTCTTCGGGCTGCCGGGCGTACGCACCAGGGCGCCACACGCGCAGGTACAGATCCCATGCGGCCTGCTCATCGCCGGCGCCGGGCAGCGGCTTAGGGTCGGTCCAGATCAGCAGGCGCGCCAGTGCAGCGGCCAGGATAGGGTCGCGGCCGATCGCCTGATAGATCGACTCGGCATCGAAGGCCACGCCGCGGGCGCGGCATACCTCCTCGGCCAGACGCTTGGACGCCGGGTGCGTCATGACACCCTTCACCCCGCCGCCGCGCTCAAACTGGTAATCACCGCGCGCCGGGCCTCCCACCTGCTGCTCCAAGCGCGTAGGGTTCTCCTGCAGGTTGAAGGCGTGCAGCAGGATGCGCGCCGGGCGCGTGCCCATCTGCGGCGGCAGCAGGGACAGGCCCTCGCGGATGTCTTGATCCAATGGCATTGGTTTTCTCCAGACAAAAAAACCGCCAGGCGGCGGTCGGTGGGCTAACATTCCGATCACGTTCTCCATGCGATAAAGGGCGCTGGAGAAAATAGAGGCCCCGGTGATTGCGAACCACCGGGGCTTCGTCGTTTCAGGGGCCAGACGAAGAAAACCCCGATCGGGTCGGGGTTGTGTAGTGTTTGCCACCGCCGAGTCTTACCCCGGCCCACATCAGCCAGGCACGCCATCGTGCAACGCCTTCGGCACGCAGCGCGCGATACAGAACAGCGTCGGCCTCCTTGCGCGCCATCTGGCCTGTGGTGTACAGCCAGTCATGCACCGTCGCCGCGTAATTGCCGTATCCCGACACCAGGGCGAAGAGCACGAACAGGAAGGCGTTGTGCAGCACCTTGATACTGGCAAAGTCGGTGGTGAATCCGGCCGGCACGGTGATCGTCCCGGCGTCATCCTCCAGCACCAGATCAGCCAGCAGGACGTGCGACCACTTGCCGATCTGCTCCGTTTTCAGCGTGGTCAGGAATTGGCTCATGTTGGCCATCCCTCTTCCAGCATTTCACCAGTGATGGAACCATCCGCCACGGCGGCGAGCAGATCGGCCTCACGGTCAAAGCAAGCCTGCACATGGGCACGCACCGCCGAGGCCAGCGCGATGACCTGCTCGCCCGTCAGCTCGACGAAGCCTGACGCCGTCTTCCACTTGATGCGGTACTCGGGATCGAGCGAGGCGGC
Organism: Pseudomonas sp. PS01300; assembly: GCF_029960155.1. NCBI lineage: Bacteria > Pseudomonadati > Pseudomonadota > Gammaproteobacteria > Pseudomonadales > Pseudomonadaceae > Pseudomonas > Pseudomonas sp. PS01300. Next base: position 62,806 of record NZ_JASCPN010000005.1, read on the forward strand.
GAACGCAGCGCCGGTCAGCAGCGACTGGCTGTCGCGCTCGGTGTTGACCGAGAGCCCCTCGACGACAGTGCCGCCGGTCTCGGCCTGGAAGCGGCGATCTGCGATGCGCTGCGCCCAGGCTTCTGCGATTGCGGCCTTCTCCTCGTCGCTCAGCGGCACCTGTTCATGCGTGACGATGACCACCTTGCGCTCAAGGTCTGGAGTCAGCGTCTCGGCGCCCCACTTCATGCCGGAAGCCAGCTCGCCGTCGCCGCTTTCTTCCGGCCACCAGGCGCAGTCCTGGACGCCGAGGTTGGGGTCAGTCCACGACAGGTCTGCGAGGGATTCTGATGTGAGGCCGATGAGGAAGGCGGGGATTGGCTCGCGGGTGGCCAGGCTGTTTTTGATTTTTACCATAGCTCAATCCTCACTCCGCCAGCGCCGCCTGTTCCATTGAAACCGCCGCCTCCTCCCCAGTTTCCGCCGATCACCCCTGAGCCAGCCGCCCCCCAGCCTGTTTGCGAGCCTCCTCCTACACCGACTTGGGCGGTGCCACCCTGGGCGCCGACACCCCCTCCTCCAGAAATGCTCCCGCCCGTGGAAGCTGTACCGCCTCCTCCTCCGCCCGTGTAACTGCCTTGCCCGTCTGCGTTTGTCCCTGTCGCCCCAGCGCCGCCATTTCCACGGGGGCCACCGGCGCCGCCACCGCCTCCGGGAGTCCCACCACCAGCGCCGCCTGAGAAGTTATAATCGCCACCAGATCCAACTCCTACCGCTGCCGCAGATCCACCGCCTGTTGCCTGCAAAGCGTAATCTAGGACATAAGCAGTAGTTGTAGCTCCGGTCGCTGCCGCAGCGGTTCGAGGGGCGGTTGAGTACTTCACAGTCATTCCTGGTCTCACTTTAAATATTTTCGTCTGCGCGAACCCTCCGCCTGCGCCACCGGTAGAGCTCGACCCACCACCACCTGCGCCAACTGCCGACACTCGAATATACTTAAAGCCCTTCGGAATCTCATACTCGCCCACCAGCGCTGACGTGCTATTGAAATCGACAATAGTAGGGTCTTGAAGAAGATGACTATCGTCTCCGTCCGAACGGGACAGTCCCAGCGGATTGCCCAGCGGATTCCCCAACACATTACCCAGTGGATTCCCAATCACAGGTCGGCCCTCGATGCGTCGAAGACGATACCGGCCGCCAGCGCCACTTGAGAGGCCGCGTAGAGCATTTCGCCTGGTTCCAGGAGGATTGGTGTTGTGGGGCTGACCTTGCTGAATGCCGTGCTTGGAATTTCAGTGGTGGCCGCCAGGGTATACGCCGGCATCAAAGCCGATGCGATCAAGTTGAAGACGGTAGGGGTCGCAGACTTGACCCTGAACAAGGCCAGCGACGACGCGGTCACGGTGGCTCTTGGCATGGCCGAAACGGCGAACACAATGGAGCCATTGGCGCCACCTGTGGCAAGCAAAACCGCCCCGGTGGGGGCTGATGTGCCGATACTTGCCAGGGCCGCCGTGACAATGGCGTTACTGCTCGCAAACTTCTGAGCAAAGGGTGCGTTGAACGTATTCATTTAGAAGCCTCGAATCATGCCGATGGTCATGGAGTGGATAAGCGCAAGGTTGCCAATAGAGCCAGGGGCGGATTCAGCTGCTGCCGCCGATGCAGCTGCGTTGTTGGCCGCCGCCTGGGCCGCAGCGACTTGCGCGCCGACGTTGGTGTCCACGGCTTCAGCCCGGTCAGCAGCCTGGCCAGCATAGATCGCGTCGGCGTGGACTTGCTGGGCCGTTTCGTTCATCCATTCGGCTTGCCCGTTCTGGGCGGTGACCATGGGCTGCAATGCCCCTACCAGCGCATCCGCCTTCGGCGTGAAGTCTGCCGGCCCGTCGCTGCGAGAGGGGGCGGGCGGCAAATCGGGAATAACAGGTGGGAGAGCCATCAAATAACCCCTTCAACAGTAATGGAACAGTCGGACACGGTCGGTCCGGAAAACACGATCTGGAAGTCCTTGTAGAAGCCGAACAGGATGGTGGCCTCGTAGCTTTCCTCGCCGATCCAGACCACGGGCGTGGCCCGCAGCTCGGCCAGTAGCCGGCGCACGCGCGCCACCTCGGAGGTTTCGAGCGACACGTCGAACTCGGCGCGGTTGGAATACGAACGCTGAATCACGGTGGCATTGCCGAAGTCGTCGGTGGTTTTGCGGCTGTAATCGGTGATCCCGACAGAACTGCCGTAGAGCGCCACACCGATGGTTTTCACCGCACCGATGACCATGTGCCCCACGGCGGCTTCGTCGGCAGCCTCTACCGTCACCACGATGTCAGCCGACCCATACGCCGGCATGTCGAGCACAACCAGGTCGGTGCGTACACCGATCGGCTCGAAGAACCAGTCGTACCAATTGGTCACCCCGGCATCGATGAGGCTGACTTCCTTCCGGTACACCTCGCCCTCGAGCGGGTCGACCATCGAGACGGTGACCGACCGGCCCTTGAGGTTGAACAAGGCCAGCGAGTTGACTACCGCACCCGGGCGGATCGTGACCTCGACCGACCCAGGATTGGTGGTCAACGACTCGACCTTGTTGTCGAACATTCGCCAGCGGTTTGTGGCTCCAACCTCAAGCCACTTGGCTGGGGCCTCGGCGGTGACCACCTCATCCCCCGGCTTCACTCCAGCAGGCACGTCGACCAGAGCCTCGTAGACGACATGGGCAAGAATCACCCGCTGCCCCTTGGTGTAGGCCGTCGCTGCAGCCCAGGCCGGATAATCCGTTTCCGGCACATTGCTGCTGACCAACTGGGCTTCGCCGATCACAATCGGTTTGATCACTCTCATGCGTAATCCCTTTCTTTTGGCGCGCCTTCGACATCCCACTTCTGAAGCAGCTGAGCGACCTGCTGGGCGTATTTGGCGATCTGGAAGCGTTGCGACTTGTTTGCTTCGAGCAGCTGATCGAACTTGGCCAGTAGCGCTCCGTTGTCACTGCCGCCGCCCATCACGCCTGCTCGGCTCGAACCGAAGGCCTGGACTGGACTCGGGATATCCAGCACCGGCCCACCCTGGGCGAACGCAGGCAGGCGCCCGGCATTCATCTGGTCGAGCAGATCGGTACCGAACATCCGCACCGCTCTGGCGTTCATCATGTATTCGCCGTTGGATGCGCGAATGAGCACGCTGTCGCTTGTTCCGGTGCCTGGCCCCGAGATCAAACCGCCCGTTGCATAAGCTGGGAGGCCGTTCTTATTGAGGTAGTCCAGCGCCGTCTGCTTGGTGGCAGACGATTCAGCACTATTGCCCAAGGCGCCCTTGGCGATCGACGCGGCGATATCCTGATAGGTCGCTGTGCCCGTTTGCAGCGCATTCGCCCAAAACGCGGCGCCCGCCTCGTCACCCTTCGTCCCGCGACCAAGCACTCGCTGGTAGATGGTGTCGACGATGGTGGCGTTGTTCTGCGGCGTGTTGGCCATTGCTGCGCCGGGCTTCTGGGTTTGCAGGCTGGCCACAACAGTGGCGTTCATGGCCTTGACCGCTTCGGCCACCGATTTCACCGAGCTGTCCACCCCATTGATCGCGTCGATCTGCTGCTGCGCGAACTCCAGCTGAGCGTCCAATGCATCCAGCTGGGCCTGCATGGCCTCTGCGTTTTTCTCCGCCGCTGTCAGCTGCTTGCCGTTGAGCTTGTTCAGCTCAGCGACCTGGTTCGCGGTGCGACCCTGGTCTCGGTTGAACTCCTCAAGCGAGCCGTACAGATCAGTGTTGTTCGATCCGAGCACGTCCAGCGCATCAGTCAGCCCAGAGAAACCGGCCAGAGAGCCGCCGGCACGGGCAATTGCCAGCGCCGAAGTCAGCGTGGCCTGGGCTTGGTTGCGCATCATGCGCACAGCGTCGTCACCGGTACCGCGCAACTGCTTGAGCGCGGTATTCAGTGCGTTGCTGATGCCAGTCAGATCGCCGATACGGCTGTTGGCATCCGTCAGCGACTTGTTGATGGCTTTCTGTTGAGCTGCCACGGCCCGCTGTACGGCAGCGAAAGCGGCATTCACGCTCGCACCAGCGGCCTGTCTATCTGCCTCAGCGCGCTGCTCCAGAATGTCGTAGTACGTCGCGGCCTGGCCAGACAGCGCCATCAGCGTGGCGAACATCGCCATCCCGTCAGTGGTGGTCTTGTCGATAGATTCGACCATGGCCCGGAAGCCATCTCTGGCCTCAGGAAGCGTCTGATTCGCCGCCTCAAACGCCCGAGTCACAGCATCGAGCGTATCGTCCATGCGCTCCGACTCGCCGATGAAGGCGCCGTAATACGTCGCAGCGTTCGCCTTCAGCGCATCGAAGCCGCCGGCAATGGCCGACAACTGCTCGGCTAGCTTGCCGCCCGCCACAGAAACGTCGTACATGTCGGTGTTCAGGTAGCGGATAACCTCGTTGACGCCCTCCAGGTTCTGCACGAACGCGGTGAGGCCCTCGAAGTTGTAGCCGCCAAGGCCGGCAGCGGTCGCTGCATCGACGGCAGAAACCATCGAGTCAGCCACACCGCCAAACCACTTGGTGATCTCCTCCTGGATCTCCTCAGCCGTCTTGTCCTTGGTGCTGATCTTTTGCGCGCCGATGTTCAAGCCGTCCAGCACGCCGTCGTTCAGCTCGACATTCAAACGGTCGAACAGATCGAGGACCGAGCCCTCGGTGGCGGCATAGGTGGCATCCAGGGCCGCCTGCATTTCCGGGTCGAGCGCCGAATAGCGGGTGCGCTTCTTGTTCGAGCTGAACAGGCCGCCTTTCTTCTTCTGGTACTCGTACTGCCGACCATAGAAGTCGCCATCGTTGACGGCAAGGGAGAGCCCCATGTCCTTGGTCACCCAGTCGCCGCCGAAGATCGAGCCGCCAAGCATGCCGCCAAGTGCAGACCCAACAATCCCACCGATGGCGGTGCCGATTGGGCCAGCGAGCGAGCCTAAAGCAGCGCCGGCGTAATAACCGCCAACACCGCCAGCCGCGCCGGTAGCGGCCCCCTTTAGACCGGACTGGCCATAGCCATAGAGCGCCCCGCCAATCCCAGCCAGGGTGCCCCCCAAGGCGCTTGTGCCGGGGTTCATATTCACGATGTTTCCAGCACCGTCGAGCATGACTCCGGCGCCACCTTGAACGGCCCCTGCGCCTGAGAAAAGACCGCTCAGGCCATTGCTGATGTAGTTGTAACCACCGCTGATAGCGCCCTGCATGCCGCTGAGGAAGCCCTCACCAGCACTCCAGCCAGCGGCTACAGCACTGCCAAAGCCCGAGGTGGCCACGTTGTAAGCTTTGGAGCCCCAGCTGAACAGATCTCCCAGCCCGCTTCCGCTACCACCGCCACCAAGCATCGAGCTTACGCCACTGCCGCCCCCTGGAGTGGACCCTCCAAGGCCCAGTGCGCTGAGCAGCGGCACTGTGATGTAGGCCTTGGTTGCGATACGAGCCAGATCGGCAACGATCGAGTCCGACAGCGACTTGAACGACAGCTTGCCAGTGGTGGCGAGGTTGACGAAGGCGTCCTCGATGCCGCCAAGCGCATTGGAGAACAGATTCTCCGTCTGCCCGGCAATGTCCTTGGTCTCCTCGATGTAGCTGTTGTAGGCGCGGGAGACACCGTTCTGCCAGTCGCCGCGAAGGGTATCCTCTTCCTTGTAATACTGCTCCTGAAGCTGAAGACGCTGGGCAAGCCACTTCTCAAGCTCAGCCTTTTCACCCGCGTACTCATTGTCGCTGATGCGCTTGAGCCGGTGATCGCGCTCCAGCTTTTCGAGATCCTTCTCATAGTCCTGGCGGATTTTGAGCATTTCCTGAAGCTGCTGCCGGGCGCGCTCGCCCAGGACGAACCCAGCAAGCTGAAGATCCAGAGAATCCTGGGTACGCTTCAGGTTGTCGTCCAGCGCCTGGCCGTAGGCTTCAATGGCCGCCGTTTCCTTAGCCATCCGCTCCTGAGACTGCAAGCTCAGCACCTGCTGGTCTGCATCCAGCTTCTGCAAGGCCTGCGTCATCTTCTGGCGCGTATCGGCTATGCGCTGATCGATCTGGATGCGCTGAGCGCCAGTAGTGCTGGACTTGTCAGCAAGTGCCTGCAATGCCGTGATTTGGGACTTGTAGCCCTCCTCTACATCAGTGCGCTCCTTGTCGATCAAGGCCGACTTCTGCTGGGCGTAGTCCTGCTGGGTGATCACGCCAGCCTTCAGCGAGGCATCCAGCACGCGCATTGAGTTCTGGTAGTTCGAGACCAGGGACTTCAGCGCGTTTTCGGCTTCGTTGAAGGTGGAGAGGTCGACAGGCGGCGTCCGCCCGGCAGGATCCTTGAACTGCTTGGCGATATCGGCCTCTACCCTGGCGATACGTTCGGGGTTCAGGCGCTCATCGTCGGGATTCTTCAGCCTGATGGCGTCGAGCGACTTTCGGTATTCCTTGAGTTTTTCTGCGCGCTTCTCAGCGTTCGTCCATGCAGATTTTTCGAGCGCGTCTACTTTGTCCGTCGCGATGATCGCTGCCTGCTGACTGCGCGCCTCATCCGCCTTGGACTTCGCAATGCCCTCCTGCTCCTTACGGTAGAGCTGCAGGGTGCGTAGCCGGTCTTCGTCCTCCTCGCGGGTACTACCGCGCTCCATCAGGTTCGGATTGTCATCTCCGATTATCGGAATGGCGCTGTAGGATTGCGGGTCCGCCAGCTTTCGCTCAAGCGCCTCGATTTGCTGCGCAAGAGTAACTTCTCTGCCAACGCTGTACGTTGCGTCGAGCGCTCCAGCCGCTGCGGCCTTGATTCCTTTCCAGGCCTTCTCAATCAGCCCAAGATTTTCCGTGATTTGACCTGAACGCTCCTTGATGGTGTCCGCGTAGGTATCGGTCAGTAGCTTGGCTGCCCCGATGGTGTCACCCTGCTCCTTGAGGGCTACGATCTGCGAGTAAGTTGAGGCAGTTAGGAAGTTGTACTGCTCATTGAGATCCTTGGCCGCCGCCACCGGGTCTTTGCCGATCTTCACGAACTCGTCTACGGTCTCCTCGACCGCCTTGCCGGTGACCGAGCGCCACTCCAAAGCAGCCTCTGTGATCTCTACGAAGCTGTCAGAAGCGACCTTCCCACTACCAGCCAGTTGGGTGAGCACCTCTGCCGCGGCGCCGGTGGTGCCAACAGTGGCCGCAACCTCGCGCGCCATCCCGGATAGGCGGTCAGACGTAGTTCCGGCGGCATTGCCGGTCGTGATCAGCGCCTTCTGGAATTCGACGGCCTCCTCGCTGCCCTTGTAATAGGCGTATCCAAGCACGCCCACAGCTGCAGCCGCGACGGTGAACGGGTTCACCAAGCCAAGGATGTAGCCCCCCATAGCCTTTGCGGCTGCACCGATGCCACCGAACGAATCCTTGATCTGAGATCCCTGCTGCAAGAACACCGTCAGCGGGGCCTGGCCGCCCTGCAGGCTGACAAAAATGTCGCTGAATTGGGCCGGCAGCATGCGCATTGCGGCAGCCGTCTGCTTGGCGCTGACCCCGGTCTTGCCAAGGTCATCGCTAAATCCTCCAAGGGAGCTGCGCGCCGCATCCAGCTTTGCGCTGTACTCCCGGAAATCATCCTCTGGAAGCAGGCCGCTTTTCCTGAACTTGGCCAAGTCCTCCTGTTGTTTTTCCAGACGAGCGAATGCCGCAATGGCTGGATCGATGGTGCCCAGGAGTTTCTCAAGCTCTTTGGCCTGATCAGAAGTAGCGCCGGTCGCTTTGCGCTCCGCCGCCGCCAGCTTTTCTTGCTCAGCCGCTGCGGTGGCAGCCATGCGAGCAGATCGATTTTGGGCTGCAGTCTGGTCAAGCTGCGCACGCATCGCAGCAGCTGCGCTACCAGCGGTCGCCTCGTAGGCGCGACTCATCGTTTCTTGCGACTTTGCTGAGTCCACAGCGGCGGTGGCGAGAGCCAGTAACCGGGACTTCGCCTGCTCGGCTGACTCCCCGACTTTCACTTCTGCGGCAGCCATTGTTTGGGCGCCGACCGAAGCAGTCGTGAAGGCCTTGGAGGCATCGGTGACAGACTGGGCCAGCTTTGCCATCAACTGCGCAGTAGAGTCCTGTCGAGAGTTGAGGAGTTTCAGCTCCTGGACGATCTGGCCGGTGTCACTGGAGATGCCAGCGACCGCCTTTTCCCAGGCTGCACCAACTCGCCTGGCAGAGTCTTCGGCCGATTTGCCGGAGTCAACCAGCTTATCCAGGTCGTCAGCAGCTTGAGCAGCCGACTCCGAATTCACCTCGATGCCAAGCTGGGCAAAGTTGGTCATGCTTTTTCTCCGGGCAATAAAAAACCCGCACTAGGCGGGCTTGTTTTTAGGTTTTTCTCTACAGCGCATCTATCTCAGCTTTCAGCTTGTTGATGGATTGCTCATAGGATGTTTTTTCCTGGCTTTCTTCAAGCCAGTCGCGCGGAGTGCTGAGCCAGTCCATGTAGCCTATCCATTTGGCATAGGCCTCGATAATCGCGGGCTTCAATTCAGGATTTTTTCCCAGGGCCTGCTTCAGCTCTGGCCTCATTTTCGGTTTTTCTTGGTCGACACACGACTTCGCCTTTTTGAAGGCCTTCGCGATTGCGGCCTTGTAGGCGGAGCTGCTAGTGCCGTGATCTCTCCCAACCAAAAATGCCTCCGTAGCTTCGCCAGAGCTGGTGATTGAGCAAGCTGCGGCAGCCCCCTCTAGCGTTGTCACGAAGCTCTCTTCAGGGTAGGCAGGAGCGGCCAAAAGCATCAGCGCGACGCAAGCTAGACGCTTCATTTACATCTCTCCCAAGGGTGAGCGGCAGTGTTTGCAGATGTTCGCATCTTTTTTTACGCGCTCTTTACATGACGGGCATTTTTTCAGCGAAACCCGTCCAACTACAAAGCCTGCCAGCAGAAGAACTGGAACCGACAAAAATAGAAACCCTGCTTCCATTTGCGCGCGCGACCCGTCAGGCGCATCGATCACATCGAGAAACCCAATGACGGCCGCAGCTAAAGCGAGTAGGTAGATAAATCTATGCATTTCACTCATCCATGGATTGATTGGGTGAAATCTACCACTACAGCGCGCCAACACCAAAACCCCGCACAGGCGGGGTTCGGCTTTGATTGAGCGGTTACCTCGACAGGCCGCGCGCGACGACCTCGGGCATTTCAGCCTGCAGCTTCTCGGCCAAGCGCTTCAGCGGCTTAGCCACCGACTCCTTCCAGAGGATCTGTTGAATCGGCTTGCCGTCGCTGTGCTTCTTGCCAGTGTCGGTGATGACGGCGAACTCCTTGCCTTCCGGCGTGACCTCCCAGCGTTTCTTGCCTGGTTTGTAGGTCACATGGTGCTGCAGCCCGCATTGCGCGAGCAGCTTGTTCATGCTGGCAGCAGTCATGCCGAACTTCGCGCCAAGCTCGGTCGGCGTGTAGTTCATCTCCTGGGTTTCGTTGACCAAGCGCTTCACGCCGGCCATTTCCATCAGGTCGATGCCGATAGCGGAACGGACCATGCTGTTCGCGCTCAGGATTGCTTGGTTACCTTCAAGCCCCAGGCTCTCGGCGATGCGCTTGGCAGCATCGAAGTTGTCGGCTGCCACGGGCAGACGCCGTTCCTGCGGGATAACTGCGTCGTTCGCTGCCGCCGAGTCGAAAGTCCGAATTACGTGCAGGCTGAATGTCGGGCTGACCCACATGGCATAGGCGTAGACCAGCTCCTTGCATGCGTAGGTTCCCGGCGAGCTACCACCACGCACCACCCTCAAAGCGGGAATTCCCGCTTTGGCAATTTCGTCGGCAAGCTCCTGGGCCTGACCAACCCGCATCCATTCGCTTGGCTTGTGCCGAGGCTCGCCGCCGGCGGCCCGGTGGAAGTCGTTGAGGCTGAACCGGCCATCATGGTCTTGGTGAATCTCGATGCCTGCGATCATCAGCGCGCTCATGCTGCAGCCCTCCCAGCCTGTATCTGCGACCGCCGCCTGAGCAGTACCGTGGCGGCAGCCACAAAGTCGAATAGCTCTTCGGTGGTCGCTATTAGCCCGCTAGGCGTGACAAGCGCGCGAAGCATCTCGCTGCACGTCATCACGCAAGCATCGCCAGGAATCTCCCGAACTTGCTGCTCACCCCTGTGATCGAAGCTGACCAGATAGCGAGAGCGCGGGCTTCCGGCGATTTGAATGCCTTCCTGCTTCGGCAGGTACTCGCCTTCAAGTGCGTACGCCGCCAGGTACTCGCAAGCCACGTCCAACTTGCCAGCAGGAATCAGTTCAGTGCGCGGAACGTTGAAGCGAGTGTGCAAAATAGCGTGAAGCTTGTGCCTGGCTTGGCGCTGGACGCCGACAGGAAGGATTGCAACCTTCTGGCTGATGACCCCGTTAATCAGGTTGGTGCCGCTGACGCCGATCACATCATCGACGAGGGTGGACATCTTGTTGTCGCGATCCTCATAGCGGCCATGCTTGCGAATGGCTGGCAGGACCTCGGCAGTCACCCACTTGCGGAAGGCGTGTGGCTTGCTGCCCTTTTTCACTGCATCGCGGCAGCGAAGAATCAGGGTATAGAGGCCGGATTCATTGATGACGTTGGCCTGGCCCTGACGACCTATGTTGAACATAGACCGTTCGTCTTCATCCAGAGCCTGCATGGCCTGGGTGGTGTTCGTCACATCCAGCACGCGGCAAACGTCGGTTGCTACGAACCATGGATCCCCATTGATAGTGACAGCTCGGACGCTATGCCCACGGAAGTCAAACGGGATGACACTGGATACAGCTGTGCTATTATCGCCCATGACGATTTCTTCTCCGAAGTTGATCTCGTTTCCCGAAGCCCTGACGACTCTCACCTCGTCGGGGCTTCTTCGTTTCAGGCTGCCGCTTGCTCTCGCCGCTTTTTCTCTTCCAGCAGAGCGAAAACCACTTCTGCCGTCTGCGAGCGACAGTTCCTCTGGGCTTCGGTTTCTACCCATTGCTTAAGCTCCTCTGGCAATCTCACCTTCATCTGTGGGTCTGTGCGCATACCTGCATCCTCATGGGACCACCGTGATCCCAAACAAATAGAACCACGGTGGTCCCATTGCTGTCAACACCACCGTGGTCCATCATCCGCGCCATGAGCAGAGAAGACTCCCAATTCAAATTACGGCTACCAGCCGACCTGCGTGAGCAGATTGAACAGGTAGCTAAAGAATCCAAGCGTTCGTTGAACGCTGAGATTGTTGCGCGACTTGAAAATAGCGTTCAGGCCGTGCTACCTGTTGGCGAGGTAATGCCTGCGAAAAAGGCAAAAGAGATCGCATCAGCAGCGCGGAAAAACCTCGCAACAGAAGTGCGCGCACTGGTCATTGATCGACTTAACGAAGCGATTCGACAAGGCGCATCATCCACTGGCGTTGATTTGACCGTCTTTCCTTTAATGGCCCATGAGGACAGTGCGTCAAACGAAATTGCTGACCCTATCGAGGCAGAACTTGTCGCAGCCGGCTACTCGATTAGCTGGGACGGTCCAGGCCACATGTGCATCTCGTTTGAAGACTAGCGAATCCCAACCCCGGCCGCGCGCCGGGCTTTTCGCTCACCCCAGATACAGCAAAGCCCACATCAGCGGGCTTTGTCGACCAGGTCATGGATCAGAAAACGGATGCGGGCTGGATCATTTGTTTCTGTAGTCGGCCTCTGCCATAGCGCCTAGCTTGCTTGCAGCATCATCAACGGCAAGGCCTATCACTCTGGTGATATCGGATTGTTCAAGGCGGGCATAGGCCATAGGAATGGCTCCCACTCCAACAATATCCACCTGCTTATCAGGACCGCCATCAATTGAAAGCGTCGCACGAACAGTCACTTTTGCCGCCGGGACAACATCGGTAGCCAGGCCGATAATTCCTGCCCTCCAGAATCCGGTCGCCTTTTCGTCGTCCACCCCAAACTCAAGAGCCACACTGGTTGCCGAGACTCGGATAGAGGCAGGCTTGCCGTCTGGCGTGTCTCCTATTCGAGCGGCAGGCACTCGAGAGCGAATATCAGCAGCGATCGCCTTGCTTAGTGGCTCGCCGACATGCACCTCGAATTCAAAAATCGACCAAGCTTTTCCAAAAGAAGGCTTTTGGGTGATCACCTTCCTCTGAAAATCCAGTGGCAGCACCAGCTGAGCGGTCGCGCCCTCAATGGGGGTGCGGTAAAGCGTGCCTCCCGACACCTCAGGCCGAACCTGCTTGGCAGAACAGCCAGCAAGCAAAGCAACCAGAAACAGCGCAACAATTCCTTTCATGACAACATCCTCAATTAGATGCTGGCAATTTACCACCATCGGGAGGAAGCGCCAAAACCCCGCGCAGGCCTGAGATTCCCAAATGCACGAAACCCAGAAAGCAAGAGCCCAGCGCGGGGCTGGGCTATGACTGATTACAGCCCTGCAGAAATCCACTCTGCGCTTGGATGCTCTCGGGAGAATGACCTGGCCTCGGCATTGAAGTAGGAACCGACCTCATCAAGCATAGGGGCGTCCCGCATTTGTTCATGCCCGGGGTCAAGAATGGTAACCAGGAGGTAGGGAGCCTGGGGCGCATCCCAGGCCCGTCCAAAGACAAGAACTCTGTCTGAGGTAAAGGCCTGCGGATCGCTAACACCCTGCTCGATCATCGCATTCCATCTAGACGTAGCATCATCCGACTCCAGATGGACTTTCTGGAGAATCCCTACGATGGATTTCGGGGCTACGAATGGGGAGGTCTTTCCGAACGTGTCGCCAGGACCTATGCCTCCGGACAGCCACAAAGCAAACTCATTAGCCAGATGTTGTGACGCAGTTGACCCAATAGTGAAGGTGAGCTTCCTGCTCACAATTACTGGAATCATGGCTGCGGGTCGTTCTCATTAGCCTTGGAGCGAAAGTAGGCGGTATGCTCTTTCACGACTTTGTCCAGAACGTCACGCGCGAGAAACGATGGGCGCTGCCTTGCCAGTTTCCGCTCTAGTGGGCTCAATTTGGACTGAGCCAGCCTTTCGTTAATTGTGCTCATCAGCGTATCTACTCTGGAAATCAGCCCGGCTATTGAGGTGATGACCTGCTCATAAGCCTCAACCACACCATCATCCGCCCCAAGCTCTGGCGCAGAGCGCGCGCCAAGACGCTTGGCCTGCATGATGCCAAGAGCCATGCGCGAACTACTTTGAACCGCTGCTAGCGACGGGATAACTTCCTCGACAAGGGGTTCGCCTTCCATGCTGTCAGTTGTCGCTCGACGGATCAGGCTGTCGCATGATTCGGATAGCGCTTCCATATTGCGGCGCGTATAGACCAAGGCCTCGACGGTTCCATCAATCGCCCTTAGAAGCTCTAGCGAGCGCGCAGCCTCGCCACTCATGATTCCGCTCATGATCTCCATGGGGTGCGGCTTGGCAGGGATGTTCCCAGCTTTCATGGCTCGCGGTCTCCGGGGCGGCTGCTATGTGTGACAACGTATCGTATCACTACACCCTGTCAAGTCGCCACGTCGCCTGGGCTGTCTACCCATTCAGCCTGTCTAAATGCTCAGTGGCGGCGATTTGGTGGCGACGGTAACGTTGCTCCTCCGAATATCGCCAAGGAGCGGCAAAATGTCACTTGATCGCGCACTGCAGTACGAAATTCTCACGGCGCTGGCTGCTAAGTATCCGGGGCAGATCGGAAACCCTTACGAAATCGGCGACGACCCGGACGCAACAACAAAGAACATTTACTACCTTGCGGAGCATGGGCTGATACGTGCGAAATTCTCAAAAGAGCTTTCCGCACTCATCCAGAAGCCCTATCTTGCCTCGATAACCAGCGCCGGGCTTGATTTCCTGGCTGATGATGGCGGCCTCAGCGCTATCCTCGGCGTCGTCACCGTAAAGCTTCACGAAGACACGCTCCGCCAACTCATCGCCGCGAAGATTGAAGCTTCAGCCCTTCCAGAGGCAGAGAAGCGTCCCCTGCTTCAAGTTGTTCGAGAACTTCCCGGCGAGGCCATAAAACACCTGTCAACGAAGCTATTGGACCTTGGACTTGAGAATCTGCCGGGTGCAACCGCGCTAATCTATACAGCCCTGCAGAGCGTCCGAGGGTTCTAGGTTCGTCACCACATAGGCGCAGCTCTGCATACCCGATGTGTCCTGTCTCTCGATCCCACAGATCCAGAAACAGGACTGGTAGATCAGATCCAGCGATGCTCAGAAATGCCTCTGTCGAGCTCGAGGACGACCTCCCGCCAATCAACGCCATCACTAGATCGTGTTGTTTTATCTGCATGTCGCTCTCCGCTTCGCCGCTCAACGTCACTCGTCCCGGCTATCTGCCATCGTCCTGAGCGCCGCCTGCTCCATCACGCGGACGTCTGCGAAGATGGCCTGATGCTGATCCTGATCTACTTCGAGCAGCCCCATCACCATTGGTAGTACCTGGTAGTCCAGGCCGGTTGGGCCAGACATTCCGGTCCGCCACTGAGTGCCCATCGCTTCGAACACGGCAAAGGACTGCACGTTGCAGTCCCACAACTCCACCGTCTGCTGGCAGTCTTCGGGCTTGAGGCCGAAGATCGCCAGCGACTCAGCGTCAGGTGCAGAGGAATACAGCGCCTGGACTACCTCACTCAGTTTCCCTCGCGGGATACCTTATACGCCCCGCGGTAGGCTTCCAGGATGGCCTCTGGGACAGCGGCTGCCGATCCGGCAAGGGCGCGCAGATTCGCCTCGTTCAGCTCTTCCTCAAAGCCCCAGGAAGCGATGATGGTCTGCAGCTGTTCGATCTGGTGATCCAGAATTTTCGCGGTGACCTCCCGAACAGTCGGCTCTTTCTCCAGCAGATCACGGACTTCCTTGTTGCTGGAGAGGTCGGCATCGGTGAAGTCAGCCAGCTTGTCTCGAGCCAGGTAGTTGAAGACGAACTGCACCTTGACCGGCTTATCCCCAACGCGGGGGATTTCAACGTCAGCTTTGAAGGTAGGGTTTTGCAGGATGGAAATCTTGGCCATGAATCAGGGTCCTTGAGGCGATGGGAAGTGGTTGGGCCGCGCTTAGGCGGCCAGGTAGCGAATCGGGCGGCCCGACAGGGAGAAGGTGATGGTCCGGGTCATCAGCTGGTTGCGCTCCAGAGTTGGGGTGTCGGTGATCGACACGAAGCCTGGATAGACGATCTGGTCCTTGTTAGGCAGGGTCAGGATCATGACGGTCTGCTGCTTGCTGTCGGTAAAGCGCTCGACGACCGGGACGTAGGCCGCAGTGGGCTGATCTTCCACAGTCATCTGCATGCTGATCGGGTTGCGGTTGGTCGGGTACTGACGGTCATCGTCTTCGGCCAAATAACCGACAGTCAGAAACTGCTGCTCGCCGCCACTGGTGGTTACGCCGGTGATCTTGGTGATCTCCGTCATGGTCAGCACTTCCTGGAACTTGCCGGTGTTGCTGCTGGCGGGGAAGAACGTGGTGTCCGTAGTGCTGATGTTTTCGAGCTTGAAGCTATCGGTATCTTCTTCCCCGACGCGAACAGCTCGACCATCCAAGCGTCCCCAGGCGGCCTCAAGCAGGACGAAATCCCCACTGATGAGCCCGTGCGCAGCGGAGGTAGCTTCGGCCGGGCTGGCGTTGGTGATGGCGGTGATCGGCTTGGCTTCGCCGAAGGTGGCAGCGATCTGTACGGTGCTGCCATTAGGCAGGGCAATGCGTGTAGCCATGGGGATTACTCCTATGGAACGAGAAAACCCGCTCATGGCGGGTGATGGGTGGTATGTGAGGCGCCCTAAGCAGCGTCTAGGCCAAGGGTCATTTGCAACTGATCGCGCCAGTACTCGACCTGGTGCTCCAGGCTTGGCTTTTTGCTACGCCAGCGAGCCAGCTCTCGACCGCTCAGACTGGCAACTTGCTTGGCATCGTCCAGGGCACGACAGGCGCGGTCAAACTGCTGCTTCTCGTTGAGCTCGCCGCGCAGTAGAGCGTCGATGTGCAGGTCGCACCAGACAGCAAACTTGAGGTCAAGCCAGCGTGCGAACGCGACCGCAAGCTTGGGATGCAGCCAGGTGCCGCTGTGATAGCGGCCACGGCGAGTTTCTAAAAGTGACTCAGGATCACAATTAAGTGCTTCGGCCAGCGCCGCCAGGTACAGCTTGGTTTCGTCTTGCTTCAGCCAGTCGATCGGACGCTTGTCGAACCGCTTGGCCACGTCAGTGGCGTTGATCCAGCCATCGCTGTTGAAGCGGACGGCTCGTCCTTCGTAGTGAAACGGAATGACATTATTGTTCATGGTTCATGCCCTGCAATGAGCCCTGGAAATAGAGCGGCCACAGCAACGCCCCAGGGAAGGCGCTTTCGGGTGCCCCCTAGCTGTGGCCTGAAAGAGACGCGGCCGGGGGTGGACGGATGAACGAACATCCATCGTTCGGCTGTACGGGCCTAGGCTGCGTGTTGGGTTGCCTTGCGGCGAAAAACGTCAGGAAGTGATTCGTTTTGGCGATCCGATGACGCGGATTCGATAGTTGCGGACCATCAGGTTGTTGCGCTCCATCTGAGGCATAAGGCCGCCACTGGCGTACCCGGCCCAGGCGATGTGAACGCCGGATGGAAGCGTGAACCGCCAGCCCAGTGCGGCGCGGGTATCGCGCCCCTTGTCGATCGCGGTCAGGTAGGCCGCAGCATCGGCATCCTCGACCGGAAGCTCAATATCGATGGGGTCGCGCCCAGTCGGGACGCTAACGTCCTCGTACTGGCCCAGAGGAACAAAGGTGGCGAAACGCTCATCACCACCCGAATGAGATGGCGTGGTGACCTTCTTTACCTCGATCCAGCTGGCATCGCTCATAGGTGGCAGACCGAACTGCACCTGGTCAACCTTGGCTGTTACCCAGGTCGTGGTGCCGTTGGGGAGCGGAATTCGACGTGTCATGGCGCCTCCGCCTGCCCGAGGTAAGTGAAGCTCACCGGAACCGTGTAGACCGATGGCTCGGTAATGGTCGGCCCCTGCTCTACTGGCTCGACAACCATGCCCTCGAAGCCGTTGCGACTGAGAGGGGTATCGATGCGGAACAGACCGGAGAGCTCGTCGATGATGGCCTCAGCCGTACCCATGACCTGGCCTGCCGGGCAGATGATGCTGACCTGGTAGACGCCGCTGTATTCGTAGGCCTCGCCGCCTAGGTAGCGGCAAGTTGTGCTCGCCGGTAGCTGGAAGGCACGAAGGTAGGTCTCGCCAGACTCGGCCTCGAACCCCTCTTCGAAGTTGGCCACGCGGATCGGCCTCACTGAGGCCCAAGCCATTAGCTTGGCTTCAATGGCTTTGCGGGCTAGTGCATGGCTCATACGCGATTCTCCTTGGCAGCCTCTTCCACAATCCGGCGGAAGTCCGCGACAGTCGTCCTAACCATGCCGTTTGGCGGGGTCTGACTGGAGTGTCCATATTCCAATGGAATCGCGTAGGGCAAGTTGTTCACCAAGTACGCTGTTTGCCCTACGGATAGCGCCTCAACCTGTGCGCGCAGCTCGGCAATTGCTTGAGCGCCTTCGGGGTCGACCCGGTCAAGATCGCCGTACGCTGGAGCGTCGATTGAAAACTGCCAATTCCCCCTAAATCGACCACCTACATATCCATCGGGCGCCTTGATGTCCATGCCATCATTGAGGCGCTTTCCAGGCTTTAAGCGGCCTGCCTTGGTCAGATTCGCAGGATCATTGCGAAGCTGGCTGTTATGGCTGAGCACCTCCATGTTGTAAGCATGAGCAATCTTGTTGACCTGCCATATTTCAGGCTGCCCAACGGGAGATCTCATGATGAGCCGAATGCCTACCTCAATCACAATGTCTTTGTAGGTGGCATCCAAAGCGTCTTTCGCCTTCTCGGCAAAGTCGCGGATGCTCTCGGCAAATCCACCTTGAAGCCCGCCGTAGCGCTGGGTCATGTGTGAGCCGCGTGGCATGTCATTTCCTCAGCTGGATGGTCCAAGTCGCCTGGGCAGGGTCCTGGGACACGCTGAGTGCGCGGTAGCCGCTCACCTGGTCGCCGATCTTGGGCAGCGCTGGGACATCGGTTACAGCGCCTGCCTGCCCTTCGAACAATTCGTTCTGCAACACCAGCAGCTTCACGTCCTGGGTCTCGATGCGTGAGCCGTCAATTTCCTTGGCCAAGTAGCTGCCGAACACACCGCGCCCGGCGTAATTGATGGTCGAGGCCGGGACAGTGCCGCCGATCTCGGGGTCATATCCGCCCTTTAGGGTGCGAGATCCGGCTACAGGCTTCACCGCGTCGGCAAGGCCGTCTGGATCATCGAACGCTTCCGCCAGCTCCGCTTGGAGTTCTTCGCGCATGCCCATGGGTCAGATCCTCTTGAGCATTACGGTGCCGGCGCGGCGGGTCCAGGGTGCGATGAGGTCGAGAGCGAAGTTCTCGCCGGTCGAGCGATCGACAGACCCCGCGACGTAGGTCTTACTGGTCGAGGTGCCAGCCTGGGCCGACACAGTCTTGCTCTGGATCTCGCGCTGGGTGTCCTTGTAGAGCTGGCCGGCGGCGGCCAACTTGGCCACCTGCGCGCCAGCACTCACGATGGCGTCCGGCACCGGGTCTGGCACAGTTCGCTTTATCTTGGCCGTCAGCCAGGCGTTGGCCATGGCCACGGCAAGGACCGCATCACCGGCGCCAGCCCAGCCCTGCCCGAGCTTTTCGTCAACGTCAGCGACAGTGATGAAGTCAGTCATGATCACTCCTGGGGGATCAGGGCTTGCAGGTCGGGCTTTTTCGCGCCGGCGTCGAACTCGATGCCCTTGGCAGTGAGCCATTCCTTCAGCTCGGGAACGTTCATCTTGCGCGGGTCAGTCTCCGCCTCTTCTTGGCCGTCTTGCTCGCCAACCTTGATACCCGCAGCCTCGTAGGCCTCGACGATCTCAGGCGCCTCGCCTTCGACCACAACATGCGTTGCGCCGTCGATGACCCCGAAGAACTGGCTCAGGAGCCGGTAACAAACGCCGCGCTCGCGGCCTGGCTTGTCGGTGTAGATAACTTTCATGGTGATCTCCTGCGCAGGGCGCCAAGTCGGCGCCCCGCATCATGGGTCAAGGGGTGGCGGTGCCGCTGATGACGGCGGCGAACGGCACCTGCTTGCGGTCGAACACACGTTCCCAGTTCGCAGCGCTGGCGTACTGGGTGGCGTTCGGGCTCAGGTTAAGGTTGTTGCTGCCTTTCCAGCTGAAACCGGCGGGCTGCAGGATGAAGGTCTTGCGTTCCCACAGGACTTCGGCACCGCCGCCATTGCCACCGTCCGGTTTGCGCTGCAGCTCGACCGGTACATGCGGGGCCCCCTCGCCATAACCGAAAGCGCCTTGGCCGAAGAATACCGACAGGAATTGACCGGGCGCGTAGGTCAGGCTGTCATCCATGAAGACCGGCTTACCCAGGTAGGTGGCCAGAATGATTTTTCCGGTCGAGTCGCGCAGATACTCAATCAGGTCCTGCTTGACCATCTGGTTCATGACCACCGAGTGCACGCCAATGGCTCCGAACATGTCAGCCGCATCGCCGGCAGTGAAGGCAGCGTCCTGAAACGCGGTGGCGCTGATGGTGGCACCTGCGTCCTTGACCATGTCACCGGCATTGTTGGCAATGTTCGAAGCGATGATGCCTCGTGCAGCGCCCAGCAGATAACGCTGCCACTGGCGGGTCCAGTACGTGCCGAAGCGGTTGCGGATGTGCTGCATGGGCTCGCTATTGGCCAGCTCAGCAGTGAGGTCGGCAACACCGTAGCCTTTGTTGAGGTAAAGCGTGCGGGCCCGCATGCTGCCCTGCTCGGCCTTGCCGACTTCGCCCAGGTCATCCGGGTTGTCGTTGGAGATGTTCGGCGCCTCGTCGGCGTCGAGATCTTGCCAGTAGCTGATCTCGGAGGTGCCCTGGCCGTTGTTGGCGATATTGTCGAGCGTCGGCGAGCGGGTCACGATTCCCGATTCGAAGACGGAGGTTTTTTCAGGGGTGTTCACCGGCGCCAGCGCGCCGTAGTAGTCGCGGACGAAGATGTCCGACAGCTGGGTCGTGGCCATGGATTAGGTTCCTTGGGTGGCTTGCAGTTTTTTGAATGCTTCGGGGTTGTCGCGAGCGATCGCAGCGCGCTCGGTCTCGGTGTACTCACCCCACTTCTTCGTGGCCTTGCCACCGTTGTCGCCGGTCTGCCCGGCACCCTGAGCCCTTGGCCACAGGTGGGTAGCGGTTTCGCGCAGCGATTCCGCCCATTCGAGGGGAGACAGCGGGGTCTTGCCGTCCTTCCCGTACACGACTTCGCCGGCACGGTCGGTGGCAACGGGCTCGCCGTCTTCGCTCAGTTTGAAGGTGCCCCGGGCGCGGAGAATGATGTCCTCGGCAGCCTCGGGCAGCGCGCCGGCTTTGATGGCGGCAGCGCGGATGGAATCGGCCAGCACCTTGTCGCTGTACTTGGCAGCGAAGGCTTCGGCCTTGTCCGCGCGTTCGTTGGCGGCCTTGACCTGCTTATCCAGGTCGGTGCGCAGGCGCTCGGTACGTCGGGTGATGACTTCGTCCAGCTTGCCCTCGGCGATCAGCTTGGTCTCTTCGTCCTGGCCAACCTTGGCCAGCAGCCCCTTCACTGCCTCGATATCCAGGCCTTCGAATTGACCCTTCAGTTTGTCCAGCTCGGTCTTGATGGTCTTGTTGGAGCCGATCAGCTCCTGGTTCTTGGTCTTGAGGCCCGAGACCTCACCGTCCAGGAATTTCTGAACCTCGCCACCCAGCGCTGCCTTCAGCGCGGCGGTTTGGGTTTCGTCGAGGGTGAGGCCGTGGGCGGCCGGGTCGAAGTCAAAAGGCATGTGGCTATCCCCTGGGGATTGATTGGCCCACCTGGCGGGCATGAAAAAGCCCCGCAATTGCGAGGCCTGTAGATCGCGCCACAAAATTGTGGCTCTGCGTTTTGTGGCGCGGGTCAGCTGATGCCGGCCCGCTCAAACGCCAACGGTTCCAACTCCTTGAGTTGGTCCAGAGTCAGCGGCTTGAAGTTCTTGTCCAGTTGCAGCGCAGCGAAGCGTTCAGCCGTCAGGCCGCCATCGCGGAACAGCTTTGCGCGGACGGGGCCCAGTGCGGCGTCTTGAAAAGCCGCTGGCTGCGTTTTCAGCCATTGGTAGTAGCCGAGCCCTGCCGATACCTGCGCACCGCCGCCAGCCCCCACAGACGCCCGCGTTGCGCCTTCGGCAAACAGCGCCGACAGCCTGGTTACCGGCACAGTAGTCGAGCGGCAGTTGACGTGCGCCGGCGGCAACGGGCCCTTCCCTACCTCGAACACCCGACCGTCCAGGCTCTTGCAGAGGGTGCTGGTCTTACGGTCAAGCGTTGACACCCAGCGATAACTAGGGATGACATCGGAGTTCGCCTTGAGCGTCTCCATGCGCGCCGTGGTGGACACATGCTGAACTGCGGTCTGAACGATTGAGCGGGCGTTGCGGTTGCTTACAGCCAATACGCCGTCGGTGAAGTTCTGTGCCGCAGTACCGCGAATGGCCTGGGCGATCTCGGCGTTGGTCTGACCCTGCACGACGCCGAGCCGTATGGCGTTCGTTACCCGAGTCGACTCGGTGCGCGTCCAGCCGTTGAGGAAGGATTTCAGCAGCGTGCCGCCGTCAATCCCCGACACCTGCAACGGCTGCGTGTTGATCGCCGTTCGGATCAGGGCCTCGGTCGGCATGATCGCGTCGATCAGGAGCGCCTTGGCCAGGCTCCGGCCTTCAAAGGCGGCCTCATACAGGGCGATGTCCACCAGGTCGGCCTGCATTCGGTCGCCGAACGCCTTGTAGATCTCCAGCAGCTTGCCGCCCACCCGCCCCAGAAACTCCTCGAGCCTGCTGCGGCTGTAGGTCGTCAACTCTTTGCGCGTGAGCTGATCCCTGACCTGCGTGTCGACCTTGCGCAGGACGGTTTCGAACTTCTTGACCTCGCCAGCCTTGAGCCGCTCCAGCAGTACCGCGTGCCTACTGAGCTGCTCCAGCAGCACCTCGTCCGCCGCCTGCGTCGGTTTCGTCCCCATCGTCTTTGTCCAGGTTGATGCCAGCTGACTCGCGCTCGTCGCTGATCAGGCCGGCCTCTTCGTTATAGGCCCGCTCAGGCAGCTTGCCGGTGGTGAGGTACTGCCAATACGTCTCGGCGCTGATGGTGCCTGCCATGACGCTCTTCTGCAGCTCGGCCAGTACCTGGGCGTTGACCTCCGGGATCACGAACTCAGGCTTAACCGTGAAGACCACCTCGTCCGGGTTGAAGCCGGTCCACTCCGCGGCGTACCGCAAGGCCTGCTCGATGGCCTCTGCAGCGGTGATCACGATGCTATGCAGCGTTGCATGCTGGTCGTTCTGCCGGGTCTTGCGGGCCTCGCCCGACTCAGTGCCGGAGACGTCCATGACCTTGGCGCCAGCTTCGAGCGCGGCGTTCTTCTGGTCTTCCATCGCGGTGCGAACTGCCTGGATGCCGGCGCCCTGAAACTCCAGATAGCCACACTGGCCTCTGGGGCCGAGATCCCATGCCGCTGACGGCCCCGTGACACTGAGCTCCACACTCTCGTCCAACCCAGAGATCCACGGCTGCGGGTGGCTGGTCTGGTGCAGTGCGGTGAAGTAGTCGGCACTGAGCTGGTACGACTTCAGCGCAGCCCGGGCCATGGTCAGCAGCGGGACCTCGTCCACGTCCGGTGAGTTGTCGGTCGAGCCGCAGTAGATGACCGGGATGTAGCCCAGGCCCCGTACCAGGTTGGCGCTGCCGTCGACGACACCCAATGGTCGATCATCCTCTACCAGCTCTCCGGCCTCGTTGCGTACACCAGTGCGGCAGACCGTGCCGTCCATGTAGAACTCGCGATAGACCGTCTCGCATTCGTGGCTGTAGCGGTCCTGCTCCTTGCGTCTGAACTCGCGGAACACCGACAGCACCAGGTCCTGCCGGCCACCTTGATCGGCAGTGTCCCAGTTGATCGCATTGCGCACCGCGTAGGTGGCGAAGTACGGCTGACCCGCATCATCGATGTTGACCACCAACGGTACCCGGCCATGGGAAATGGCCTGGCGTACGATCCGCAGGAACAGCTGAGTCAGGCCGAAGCCGTCGGCCGTGGCGTTGTCCTCAAGCCCCTTCAGGCCCGCAGGCAGCTTCACCTCGGGTATCAGCCGCGATACCAAGCCCATCATCGAGCGGAGCGAGTCACGCACCCAGTGCTCGTACTGGGCGCGGTCGGTGTAGTTACGATAGAGGTAGGCGTTGCCCGCACCGTCCAGCTTCTCTGCCTCGACCATGCCGCTCGGCTTCGGCAAATTGCGTGGGCTGCGCTTGATGGCGCCCTCGCCCTCCAGGGCGTCGTCCATCATCCGCCACTCTTCGATGTGAGCGTCGTAGTCTGGGTTGGTGGATTGAACAGGCATTACGCCAAACCTCCGATGCGGCGAGTGCCGGCGGACTGAGTCTTGATCGGGAACCGCTTGGCGATGAAGTAGCCGGCGGCGTCGTTCATGTGGTCGTGCCCCTTCTTGGGGTCCTTGTCCGGCTCGCCCTTGTCGGTGTACGTCTGCCGTTCCAGGCACTGGGTGAGCTGCGGGCACTGGTCGATGTTGACCTTCATGCGCCGCTCCCCGTAGGTGTTGAGGAACATAGCGTTGACCGCGTTGATACGGTCCTTCACGCCGGGGTTCTGCGAGTCGACCACGACGGTGAAGCCGGCCTTCTTGAGCAGCGACAGATCCGACTCGCTGGCGTTCTTGCTGCTGGTGTTCTGGCCGCTGGCGTCCGGGTACACGGAAACGCTGTGACCAGAGAATCGAGCCTTGATCTTCTCGATCATCTCCGGCGTGTCGCGCACTGAATGGAACTCATCCAGCGCCATCGGCAAGCCGTCTCGGACCACGTAAACAACCGCGGCCATCTTCATGACGTTGAAGTCCATGCCGATGTGTATGGCCTCGCCTGGCTTGATCCGCTCGCTCGTGCGGCACTCCGCGCGGTCGAAGGTGTAGTAGACGACGCCGGCATAGTTCTCGAACCCGGCCTCGTATTCCTGCCGGAAGGTTCGCGGGTCCATCTTTCGGCGTGCGGCATCCAGCTCCTCGGCAGGAACGTTGCCGCCCTGCAGGGACGTGTATTGCCAGCTCTTGTGGTCTGGCTCCCCGCCCGGCTGCCCATCGCGGTATGTGTCGTAGCAGTGATTGAAACCCTTCGGAGTGCCGATTCGCAGCGCATGCCCGCCTTTGCGCGACTCTCCGGTCTGGGGAATCGTGTACTGGCAGGTCGAGAGCATCGGCCTGAGCACTTCTTCCCAGGCTGCCCACGGGCAGTCTGCCCATTCGTCCACTAAGACGAAGAACAGGCCGGAGCCCCGCAGGTTGTCGTAGTTATCCAGGCCCACCACACGCATGATGTGGCCTGACTTGAGGGTAATCGAGCACTCGGTTTCGTTGGGGCGGGCTGCGCGCCATGCCTCAGGGATGGCCTGCTTCAGCCGGCGCCAGAAGACTCGCTTGGCCTGCTTGAACGTTGGCGCCCCATACCAGATCTCGTCTTCGACGCTCACGCCCCACTCTGCAGCGAGCCGCGCCGCGCGACGCATTTCAGCCTTGCCGAGGAAGGTCTTGCCGAATCGACGCCCACAAACCGCATCACGGAAGCGCGCCTCCGGTTGAAAGCCCCAGCAGTAGATGTTCGCTTGCTTCGGCGTCAACTTTACCGGCGCGTCATAGGTGCGGGGTAGTCGGGACATTCTCGTCTGGCTCCAGCGTGTACTCAGCAACGGCGTGCTGCTGGTCCGCCTGGGAGCCAAGGGGCTTGTCGGGTTCTAGGCGGCGATTGACGTAGACATCACCAACCTCCTTGGCCGCCTGCTCCAGCACTTGGATGGCAAGCGGAAGGTTCTTCATCGTCTCGGCGCGCTCAGCAATTCGGCCCAGGGCTCGCAACCGGTAGGCGCGGTTGGCGATCGGGATCTCTGCTGTCTCTTCGCGGAAACGCTTGCGGGTGTCTTCGAACAGGGTCACCCAGCGCTTGGCCAGGTTGCGTGCTGCTCGCTTGGTTGGGTCGTGGCTTTCAACAGCCTGGCGGCTGATCTCAATGCCAAATTCATTTTTGACGGCCTCTGCCACCTGAGACGGTGTATCGAAGCAGGCCAACGCCTGAACGATGAAGGCCTTCACCTCGTTGCTCAGGGCTGCCATAGATTGTTTTCCGTCAAGCGCCTGTCAAACATCAAGCCGATTTAAGCAGGCAGGTTCCACAGGCCCTCGCAATGTTGATCTTGGCCACCTCTGGCGGCCGGCTTGCAGCCGATTAAACGGCCAGCAGATGGGTCCAGTTGCGGCCATGGACTATGTCTTGGATGGCAGAATGGCTAACCCCGTAGCGGCGCGCAAATGACGCACATTGGCCATATTCCCCGGTGTATTCCGAGCGTATGGCACGCACATCATCCTCAGTCAGAGCGGCCTTGCTGTTTCTCGCGCCCTCCCGCGACAGAAGACCCGTGCGGAATGCGTGGCGCATGTTTCCGCTTCGTGTGACGTATTCAAGATTATCGAGTCGCGGGTTCTGCTTGTTTCCGTCGATATGGTTGACCTCTTGCCCCTCTGGGCATGGCCCGATAAAGACATGAGCAACAAGGCGATGGACATACCAATTCGTGACTTCGCCGTCACTGGAAAGCGCGACGGCTGGATACGCCCCACCACCCGGAATACGGGGCTTGAGGATTGCACCAACACGTCCACGACCGCTCTTCGGCTTTACTATGCGCTTTACGTCGCCATAGTTGCTAACCGCATAGTCAGGATGGGATTGAATGACCTTCCATTGCTCGATCATTACGCAGACCTCATAAGGCACGTACCGCATGCGCTAGCGATAGATTCGCTGCTTACCGAAGGTGTGGTCTTGGCGGCCTCGACCATGCGGGCCAGTTCGCCGTCCGGCGCCCCTACTCCGTATCGCTCAACAATCGAAATGAACTCGCTGACGTCATGTCCACGAAGGAAGAGTTTGGGCAGCCCCTCCTGTGTGAATTTCGGGGCGCCGTACTGGTCCGTAGCGTGAGCTATGTGCATCAGTTCATGTTCTACCAGTCGCGCGAAATCCGTGTCGGAGCACTGGGCGCAGTAGTCAGCGGCAAGGGTGATCAGGAACTCAGGCTCTTCGCCGAACCAGTCGCGCATCTGCTGCTCTTGGCGTGCCTTCTGCCAGCCACCCGCGCGGATCATCAACTGCTCAGCCTGGCCCAGGACTGACCTGCCCTTCTTCGCAAAGCTGGACGACGCCCACATGACTCCGACGCTCGCATCGATTAGATGGGCGTGTTCTTCGTTGTGGATGCTTCCAGTGGTGTCGAGGATCTCGCGCTGTATCCACTCCCAGACTTCAGGAGCTGGCCTGAGGATCAGCCAAGGCGACTCAAGCAGATCGGCCGGTGGGATCGGTCTACTCATTGTTCACCTGCACCTTGAAATGGTGGCCCGTTGCCGGTATTGGTAGCGATTGACTTTTTGGAGGCGAAACGATGCTGAGACTTACCGAAGGCGAAAAACATTACCTTCTGGAAATGCGCGCACTCTCAACCGATGCAGAAGGCAACGATATTTTCGTGGGCCTTACCAGCGACGAATCGGAGCGATACCACTTCCTCAGTAATCCATTGCGTCATGGAGCGCCGGAAGAGAACGAGGAGTATCTCGCGCTCAACCAAAAGCATGAACTAGCGCGCCACCAGGTGCTGGCAGCCGAGCACATCAAGCGTACCGAATCGCCTACGCAGCACTGAGCCACCCTCCGGCGGTGGGCGCTTCACTCACCGCCGAGCAGCACATCAATCAGCTTCTGTTCACCCAGCCGCATTGCACCCAGGCACTGCAGGTCGTCGCACTTCGGGCCAAGGCCAAAGACAGTTACCTCGCCCCTTGGGCCGATTATTGTCAGCGCGCCCACGGTGCATTCAGGATGCTCGCCAGCATCGAGGTCATCGGCGATCTTGCGCAGGGTCTTGGCAGCATCGCGCCAGTCCTCCCGCTTGAACTCAACGAGCTTCGCGGTCATGCAGTCACCTTCTGTAACCACTCTTCAATGATCCGGCGCAGAACCGGCTCGGTCAGGATGGCTGATGGTTTGTCGCCGGCGATCACCGAGCGCACTAGATCACAAGGCAGCACATGGACACCGTCAACAGCCGCAACCGTCAGGTGCGGGCGATGATCGGCGATGTCGTGGATATCTGCGCTCATGCCTTCTCCATACTGTAGGTTTGTGCGTGCGCGTGCCCGTGCAGCTCTGCGACGATGAGGCCTTGCGGCAGGCCGGCAGCCTTGGCAGCGTCGATGGCCTTGGCGATCGCGCCATCCAGCTCTGTCAGTGCCTCGATGATGTCTTGGCTCAGCGGCAGCGCGTGATGAAGGCGCGTGACGTTGCCCATCAGCTGAATGGATCAGCAGGCTTGGCGATCGAACGCACAAACCACATGAAGCCCTGCTGCAGGTTGGTCTTGGCCAGGGCCAACAGCCGCGGATCAACGCCCTCGATCTGGCCGATCTGCTTGAACAGGTCGCCGGCATCAGCCTCCAGGGCCTTGATCGAATTCATACCGTCGATCTCGCTCTGGGTGAGGTCGCGGTAGCCGGTGATCTTCTTGTGCTGGTTATCCATGGATGATTCTCTATGCTGTTTGCAAGGCCTAATGGAGAAGGACGCTATGGAAGGAAAAAAGGATCTCGCCAAAAAGCATCTAGAGCTGATCGACCAACTCAAGCGGCTTTCTAGCATGCTGCACGATCACCCAGGCAGCACCGATCCACTGCTGGTCATGCGGCTTGATTATCGAATACACCAACTAGAACAAGCTGTCGTGCAGGAGAAAGGCTGGCGATCTCCATTTTCGACAGGGGTTAAAAGATAGGCGCCTGATCTGTCAGTCAGCATCGCGCCACGAAACGGCGCATGTCGATTTCGTGGCGCGGTGGAATTATCCTATCCGCGAATGAATTACCCCACAGGGATCGGGATGACCAAGCTAACCAAGATTCGTATTGCCCTCACGCTCGGTGCGATCGTAGGAATCGCTCCTGTGACACTG
Organism: Pseudomonas sp. PS01300; assembly: GCF_029960155.1. NCBI lineage: Bacteria > Pseudomonadati > Pseudomonadota > Gammaproteobacteria > Pseudomonadales > Pseudomonadaceae > Pseudomonas > Pseudomonas sp. PS01300. The sequence continues at coordinate 90,826 of NZ_JASCPN010000005.1, forward strand.
ATCTTCATATGGGGACTAATCTATTTGGTCATAGCCATCGTCTATACGGATAAGATTGCCTTGCCAGTGACGATAATCGCCATCTCTGTACCGAGCCTATGGGGGTGCTGGAAATCCTATGCAGCCGCAATGGCGAGCAAGCCCAGGCACCCACGTGACTGGCGAGTTATCGCGTCAGTCATTGTCGCCACTTTCTGGGCCTTCCCATGCAGCGCGGCAATGAGCTGGGATCTCACGATCCTATTCACATTTCTCATGCCGGGATTGACTGCAGCGATCATGCTCGCCGTGACCGAGTGCCGCGCTCGCAGGAATGGTCAGAACGGCGAGGTTACGGCGATACCCGATTGAGGGCCTCATCAGCCTTGTCGGCCGCCTTTGTAGCGGTGGTCGCCGCCTTGGTTGCCTTCTCGGCTGCTGAGCTGGTCTTGCGGGTCAGCTCATCCAGGCGGTGGTCACGTTGCAGCGTGGCCTCGTCGTAGGCGGCGCGGATCTCGGCGACCTGTTGGCGGTAGGAATCAGCCAGCGCCCACTGTCCGAGCTGGAAGCCGAAGAACACCCCGCCGGTGACCAGCAGCATCGCGATGAACCACACCTCCACCCGACGCCACCAATGGCGAGCCATGAATTGGATTGCGCACTTGTCCATCAGGTAGTCCCTCCGAGCTTGATGCGCAGGCGGGCGATCTCGTCGCTTTGCAGCGTCACCCGCTCTGTGAGGTTGGCGACCTGACTGGTCAGGGCTTCGATTTTCCCTTCCATGCGGCCGACTGTTGCGGCCAGGTCATTGCGCTCCTTGGCGAACTGGTCAGCGCGGGCCTCGGCAAGCTTGCGGGCCTCGCGCTCCGAGTCGAGCAGCTCATTCAGCCGGCGGACGGTGCCTATGTCGGCGTTATCCATGGCGCGGTCAGCTGCATCCTTGGAGAGGAACTTGCGCAGCCAGAGGAAGCCACCCAGCAATACGGTGCCCGTTCCGCCCAGCCAGGTAGCTGTGCCTGGGCCGAGGTCGGTTGGGTCCATTCTTAACTCCGGAAACGAAAAAGCCCCGGCAAATGCCGAGGCTTCAATAAAAAAACCCGGCCTTTCGACCGGGCATCCCGAACCGCCTTTCCGACCCGTGTTGCCACGAGCATGTGCAGTTCGGATAGCCATACTGCCATGTAATCGCTGTATCCGCTACGTCAGCTGGAGACGCGCGTCACCGGTGAACCGCAAAAGCTCAACGCAGATAAAGCTTTACGCTTGCGGGGCGGGAACTTCATCAACGCTGATGCAGTGCTCAATCTCGGTGATCTTCACGAGGGCCTGCTCTGCAAGCGGATAACCGATCATGAAGCGCACAGCTTTGATCGATGCCACTACCGACTTAGCCCAGCTGCCTGGGCGTGTCATCTGCATAAAACGGGACGGCCGACACAGCCAAGATCCTCGGCATTGCCTAGACTGCAGCCCAGACCGACATGATAGGAATCGTGATGAGATTTAGAATTGACTATTTCCTGAGGGGAAAGGAGCGATGGTGGTGCTGCGAGGCATCAACTGACACCCTATCGCTCGATGATGCTTTGCTCGCACTCATCACGCTCCACATGTCCTATGAGGACCAGGTATTGCGCGTCGATCTGCCTCGCACCTCAGCTCTGGATCACATTCAGCTGGCGAAGGAGCTCGGTATCTCAGACGTGAGAGTAAGCCCCTCAATAACAAAAAACCCCGATTTGTAGGTCGGGGTTCGTCTGTGTCGTGCTGCTTGCAAGCCGCATAAACGAAAAGCCCAGCACGACGGCGGGGCTATGTTGAATCTTAAGAGTAATTTGCCAAAGGCAAAACTCTAACAGTGGCGATACGGTATCACCAGCCGCACGGGAACGCAATAGGCCCTCAAGCGGCACTCTTCATTTCGTAAATTACGGCCGCAACTGGTCCGAGCGCCATCCGATCCACATCCTCACAGCAGTCGAACGCCAGCCGCACGAACCCACCCCAGTCGCGCTCCCAGTTGGCTGATTCCAGTCTTACCCCGTAGTGAGCATCCAGCCACGCCCTGAAACCTTCCGGCGACGCCAGGGGGTCATCGTTGGCCGACTGGCCGCCCTGGTGCATGTAGCGGTACCGGGTCATGACTCCCTTCACCACGTACTCGAGCTTTTCGCGCTTGGCGGCGGTCATGCGCGGCGACTTGCTCTGCACCAGGCTGAAGATCACTTCCTCTGCTGTCTCTCGGGTGTCGTCATCCAGGCGCGGGTTGTACATGAAGTTGCCAAAGGAGCGGACCTGGCTGTGCAGCTTGCCGATCGCCGACTGCACTCGCCCGGCAAGCGCCTGGTGCACCGCGTGGCTCGCACTGCGCTGCTTGTCGGTGGTCTGCACCATTGCTCCCAGCAGGCCCAGTTGCTCGATGAATGCACCCTGGCTATCCCAAGCCGTGTAGAGGCAGTCATGCCATGCCTGGCGTGCGCTGTTCAGTTTCATCGGGCACCCTCCTCGCGCTTGCGCTTCATTGCGATCAACTGGCCGCGCCCAAGGCACCAGGTCGAAGCGATTGCCATGGCCAGCAGGAAGATGCAGGCCGTATCGGTGATGGTCCAAGTCATGCTGCAGCCTCCTTCAGCTGTTTGATCTTTGCCCGGTACTCGGCCTTGATGGCCTTCAGGTCGTCGATGGTGTACTTGCAGGCCTGATGAGGGCCTTCGAGGAAAGCCACCTGGTCGGCGCCGATGCGCTGAACCAGCCGGATGCGGTACGCGACCGCGTTGCCGGACAGGTTCCGGTTGCACTTCACGCACTGGCGGTGCACGTTGAGCGGCTCGAAGCGCAGCTCAGGACAGGCGCCAACAGATCGGTAGTGGCCGGCGTCCCAGCGGCTGCCTGTGATCAGGTCGTGGTCACTGGGCAGCGAGTCGCAGCTGATGCACGGCAGGTGCTGGTCACGCAGGCGGATGTAGGTGTTGAACTCGGCCTGGGCCTCGCGCAGGTAGTCGCCGCGGCTCTTCAGCTTCTCCTTGCGCACCTTGACCTCGCGGCGCTCGAGCTGGTCGATGGCCTTGCGGGCTTTGTCGCGGTTCGCCGGCGCGATGGCCAGGCCGCAGGCTGGACTGCAGACGGCCTGGCCCAGGCGGCGCGGCGGGAAGCTGGCGCCGCACGCAGGGTTCTTGCACTTTTTCGGGCGCGGTTGTTTGGCTTGAAGGCTCATTGGTGCACGCTCCCCGGCTGGCCTGGTTGATTGCTGCCGGTACACTCCAGTTCGTGATCGCTGGCCCTTGGGCAGCGTTTGCATCCGCACACCGGGCAAAGGATCATTTTCGTGGAGGACAGCGGCATCCAGCCAAAGGGACCCTCCACGCCAATCTTGTGCTCCTGAATGCATCGATGGCATTCACACTTCGGATGGCTCATGCAAAGCTCCCGATCTGGTCAGCAGCAGCCAAGGCTGCCTGCTCGGTTTCGAAGTGAGCCGACAGCACCAGGCGCCAGCAGGCGTTGAACACGTCGCGGTACAGCGGCTCGAAGGCCGTGTCGTCCATTGCCGCCCAACTGATCGACTTGGCTTCCTTGCGGACCCCTTCCGGTGTGCGCACCAGGTGGAAATGGCCGGCCTCGATGGTCACCCACTCGCGGAACGCTTCACGGCTCTTGTCGACTGCGGGGAAGCGCTGGGCGCGATCGGCTTCGAGCTGGGCGATGTACGAATCCACGGCAACTGAGAGCTGCCCTGGCTTGCCGCTGCACTCCTCGAAGTACTTGGCCAGCCCAAGAATGCCCCGCAGCTCTTGGCGAGGAACCAGGCCGCCCACCGGCTCCCAGTAGTCCCAAGCCAGATCGAGCATGGCGAAGAACTTGCCGTGGAACCTGGCGTTGCGCATCTTGGTGAACTTGCCGTGGATGACCTGGCCAGCTTTCCAGCACTGGATGGTTTCACGGTCAGCCTCGGTGGCCGGCACCAGGCCTTGGGCGGTGCGGATAAGGGCGAGTTCAGCCATGGTTTCGCTCCTCGATCTTGCTGCACTCGAAGGTGCGCTTCCCGACATAGAACTTGCCCAGGCGCTCGCATTCGGTAACTACGGTGTGATGTGCCCAGGACCAGCCGATGGCAATTCCAACGATCAGAGCGAATAGGAGGCCGAACTTATCCATGGGGCACCTCCTTGGCCATGGCCGCGCGCCCGGCGATGTACTCGGGCAGGTTTCGGCAACCTTCGTCATCCTCGTAGAGGGCAAGAAGATCGCCCAGGGCATTGCGCAGCGCCTCGTTCTCGGTCCTGAGCTGGTCGCGCTCGACCATCAGGTCTGCACAGTCACTGCGCAGTGATCGGATGGCGCGCATGTGCGGGTCTTCACGTAGCCGCTCGATCTCCGCGAGCAGGGTCATTACCGCGTGAGGGTTTAGCGCGGCCATCAGCTCGGCAGGAGCCACATCTACAGATCGAGCGATAAGCTGCAGGTCCGTATACCAGGGGTCTTCAAGGTCGATCACTGCCTTCGCCAGCGCCTTCAGCCTTGCTTTGTCGATGGTCATGGCGCCACCTTCAGGCCCTGGACCTCGATGGCGGTGATCAGAGCCATCTGCGGGTAGTAACGCACCTCCTGCTCGCCTCCTACTTGATCGATCATGTCCGACTGAACCTCGGGAAGCTCCACCACCACGGCCTCGCGGGACTGGTTCCATGCCTCTTGCCAGAACAGCCATTTGCGATGGACTGTGCCGAAGTGGTAGCTGTCGCCACTGCGGCGAATGGACTTTCCGTCCGCCAGAATCAGAGCCTCAAAGGCGGCGCGCATCTTGTTGGTGTCCATCAGTGCTTCTCCAGATTCAGGCCGGCGCCGTCGCAGGCGTCGCATTTCTCGATGTCGTAGCCGTCTGGGGTCAGGCCGCCAACTTGGCCCTCTCCGTGACACTGCTCGCAGATCAGGGCTGTGCGGTCGTAGATCACGTCGATCCAGCCCGGAGAGATGAAATCAGTGACCGCCGCATCGCAGTCGCTGTAGAACTGCTTGAGGGCGTGGGCGATGTTGCGCATCGCGATTACCTGTCGAGTCGTCAAAGGCATCACACCCCCTCCCCGGCCGGCTGCCCGGCGCGCTTGATTTTCAACTTGGCCAGCAGGTGTGCACGGTTCATGCTGCACCTCGCAGAGAAAGACGGAATTGCTGACGGTCTAGGAACCACTTGATGGCCCGCTCACAAGTGCTGGGGGCAGGAAGGGAGGCCATGCGCTCGGCATTCACCGGTGCATGTGTTTCTCGCAGGCACTGCTCCATGTCGGATCGATCAGCCATCCCAAGGAACAGCTCTTCCAGGATGTCGCCGATAGGCCGGACGTTATCCATGATGTCGCCCTTGGCTGCGGCGCTGATGCGCGCCCACATCCCGTAGTCACCGTGGTCGCGCACCAAGCAGTGGAGGTCATAAGGGCAAAGCCCGTTCGTCCAGCCGGCCGATCCACGGACAAGCATCCCGCAGTTCATCAGCCCCTCACGATCGGATTCGGGCCGCCCCACCAGGAACATGACTTCACGGCCTGTGCGCTCCATCACTGCGTCGGCCTTCTCGATCTCGATCTCAGTAGGATTCTTCCCCTTCACCTCCAAGTAGATCCCGACGTTAGGCAGCCAGAAATCAGGTAAGTAGTAGCCATCATCGACGCGAACCAGATCGGGCTCGTAGAGGTAAAAGATGCCTGCAGCTTCCAGCACTCGCGCCCACAGCAGCTCTGTGTAGGAGCGGAGGCGGTAGCCCTTGTGGTGGTAGATCGCTCTGCGCTCTCTCATCAGAAATTCACCTTCACGACGTTGTCTTGTTTGGCCCGGCTGGCCAAGGGCATGAAGCGGGAGCGGTCGCCCTGGAAAGCGGTTGGCACCATGCCGATCTCGCCGTCTCGGTTCTTGCGAATCAGGATTTCCCCGATGCCTTTGTCCTGGGTGTTGGGGTGGTAAACCTCATCGCGGTACACGAACATCACGATGTCGGCGTCCTGCTCGATAGCCCCGGATTCGCGCAGGTCGCTGAGCACCGGGCGCTTGTCTGGACGGGATTCGCAGCCGCGGTTGAGCTGGGACAGGACGATGACAGGGCACTCCAGCTCTCTGGCCAGCAGCTTGATCTGGCGCGACATAGCGGTAACGTCCTCTGTGCGCCCCTTGCCCTCGCCTTCCATCAGGCCGAGGTAATCAATGACCACCAGGCCCAGACCGCCCATGCGGTGCGACTGGCGGCGTGCAATGGCGCGAATGCGCGGCATCGTCATCACAGGCACGTCGGATACGCAGATCGGCGCATCGCGCAGCTTCATAGTGGCCGCGGCCAGCTGCACGCTATAGTCACTTGCGCACTCGCCAGTCTTGAGCGATGGCAGCGGAATTCCACCGACCGCCGCCAAGAGACGGTCAGTCAGCTGCGTCTTGCTCATCTCCAGGCTGATAACCAGCACCGGACGGCCCTGATTGATTGCCACGTCTGCAGCTACGTTCATCGCCAAGGTGGTCTTGCCCATTGCAGGGCGACCGGCAACCACGATCATCTGACCTGCCTTCAGACCCTGGGTGTACTTGTCGAGATCCGGGATGCCTGAGCCCAGGCCTTCCATCGTCACGCCCTTCAGGAATTGGTCATGGCGCGCCTGCAGAACCTCAACATGCTCTGCCAGAATGTCGCCGATCATCTGGCACTCGCCATCGTTGCCGGCGGCGTCCAAGCCCAGCACGATGGATTGGGCCAGGGAGATCTTGTCCTCGATGTCGGCCTGCTCATGCGCGACTTCGTTGATGCGCTCCGCAGCGGCGGACAACTGCCGACAAATCGCTCGGTCACGGATGATCTGGGCGTATGTCTTGGCGTTGGCCACGCTTGGGGTATTTGCTTGGAGCTCTGCGGCGTAGGCCGTGGTTCTGGTGCCGCTGGGGAGCTCGGCACGGCGGTCAGCCAGGGTGATTACGTCCACCGGCCGGCCATCTACGTGAAGCTCCAGGATCAGGCGGTACAGATCGGCGTTGTCATCCCAGGCGAAAGCCTCAGGAGACAGGCCATCAGACAAGACGTCGATCAGATGCGGCTGGCGGAGCATGGAGCCCAGTACGCCGTGCTCAGCTTCGAGGCTATGAAGTTCGATCATTGCGCAGCCTCCGCGATTTCACGAAACACAGCGCGGCTCACAAGGGCTTCCAGGCGAGGCTGTACGTTCGCGCCACGGAAGAACACTTGGCTGCGGTTGTTTGCCTTCTGGAAGAACCCCAGCCAGAACCCCTGGCCACTCTGGTGAGCAGCAGATTCATTCCAGCGCTCAGCGATCATGCTGCGCAGCACACGGTCTGTAGGGACTGTCACGGCGGGAAGGCTCGAGCAGACCTTGTGGTACAGGTCGATGATCTTGTCGACCGGAACGCCTGCCTCGCTGGCACCATTCGGATTGCGCTTGAACTCGCGGCCCAGCCAGTTGACCAGGAAGCGGCGCCAGTCCTTCTTCGGCTTGCTGCCGCTGGCCCAGGCCGCTGCACGCTTGATCTCGGCCTCGACGTCGATTGGCGCGTAGGCTTGAGCCCATTTGGTGATCAGGTTGACGTCGACTTCGAAATCTTCGCCAGTGAACACAACCTGCTTGCCTTCCGACTGAGCGGGCTCCGCCCCCCGGGGGGCAGTAATCTGTTCCGAAGGAACAGTTACTAGGGGTTTTTCTTTCGTATAAAGAAGGGAGTCGTCGGGAATTGGTAGTTTCGTTACGTTGTCGGACTTACCAATTTTGGTAGTTTCGACTGATTTTGGTTGAGTCGATTGCTCCTTTTTCGGCTCTTGGTACACCCATTCACAAGGCGGGCAAATGCCGATTTCGCCACGGCTACCGCCAACCCGGTACAGCACTCGACGAGCCAGCAGGCTGCTGATAGCACGCGAAACGTGCGCAGGCAGGATGTTGGTCATCTTGGCCACTTCGTCGGCAGTAATGCGGCGCTCTGTCAGGTTGTAGCCGATCACCAGGCGAGCAATCGCGTGCAGTGTCTTGAACTCAGCTGGCGACAGGTGAACCGCTGCCAGAGCGTCCATCAGCTGATTGTCCATCCGGGTAAAGCCCCCGGCTGATTTGAAGGTGAAGACGTTACTCATGGGCTGCTCCAGGGCGCGGGGCAGCCAGGAACGCGTGCAGGTGATGCAGGCATTCACGGACGAGCTGTCGTTTAGATTGGCGCGAGTACTGGGCTCGAACCTGGCGAGCGGCAGTTACGGCCTGCTCGAAATGATTGCGCGCCACGAAATCGTGATTCGCATTTTGTGGCGCGAGGGCCACGGTATTGCTTTGGGTGCTCAGGTGCATATATGATGACCTCACACAAGCGTTACGAATGCAGTACAAGAAACCGGGCGGCCACCCGGTTTTTTTGCGCCTGCGGTTTAGGTGTCACTTTTGAGGCCCTCTTTAGGGGCCAATTGGTACAGCTTCGCTTTGGGCCTACCGACCATTGCCGGCCCTCCCATTGCCAGGAACTCGATGGCAATAGCCTCAAGTGCCTGATCAATGCTCAAGCCCTTCTTCAAGGCAAAAGCACTGATCTTTCTCTTCGCACCATCACTCAGGTGCTCGTAGTCGATTTCGGGCACGTGACCTCCATAGGGCCCCTAGGCCGCGCTAGACTGCTTGTCGTCCTTGCTCAGCGCTTCAATCGCACCGTTTTCCACGGCCCACTCGATCATTTCGTAGAGGTAGGTCGCGTGCTGCATCTCTGCGCGCTCTGCTGCCCGGGCCAGGATGCGGTCCAGGGTTTTGTTGAAACGGACCTTCCGAGGCGTATCACGCTTGTGGGATTGGTCTGCGTACATGCGGGTACTGCTCCTTGCGGTTGAAATTGGTTAGGCGGCGGATTTCGTAGAGGCCTTAAGCTTCCCTTTTGTCAGTACCTGGATTTGGTACTGGCGAGACTCCGGGACGAATTCGCCCCACTGGGTGACTGCGCTCGGGTTGATCAGCAAGGCGTCAGCAAGCTTCTTTTTGGAGCCGAAGAAGGCGGCGGCATCAGTTGTCTTCATTGCTTCGCTCCTTTGGCGATAAGGCTATTTAAGCATGCTAATTTTTGAACAGCAAGACCATGAGCATGGCAAGCCCATGCTAAATTTCAGTTGGCTTAATATTTGAGGATGAATAGACCTGAACGAATCGCTGCGGCGATCAAGCACAGCAGAAAGCTGAAGAAGGAGATCGCGCGCGAATGCGGCGTCACACCTTCGGCTGTAACCCAGTGGGTAACGGGCGACAGCAAGAGCATGAAACCGGAAAACCTATTCGCGCTGGCAGACGCTACCGGCGTAAGCGCTGAGTGGCTTGCAAATGGCACCGGCGGAATGACTAAAGAAACCTCTGGATTCGACGCCAACGTAGAGCCTGTTCCTGGCCCTGTCAGGTATTACGAATACCCAGAAATCAGCTGGGTTCAGGCTGGGATGCCAATGGAAGCGATAGAGATCTCGAACGTTGCGTCGTGCGAGGTTCATCCATCAGACGCATGGGCCGGTCCACAGGGTTTTTGGCTCAAAGTGAAGGGGCCGTCGATGACCTCCTCTAATGGCATGTCTTTCCCGGAGGGAATGGTGATCCTGGTGGCGCCTGGATTCGACGTTGAGAGCAGCCAGTTCGTGGTGGCCAAGATGGTCGATACCAACGAGGCGACCTTCAAGCAGTTCATCTGGGATTCTGGCCGGGCCTTCCTCAAGCCACTTAACCCATCGTTCCCGACTGTCGAGGTGGATGGCGAGTGGGTTCTTGTGGGGCGCGTAGTGGATGCCAAGTGGCCGCGATCGGCTCTGTGAGGTTGCCATGCCCCTAACCAAGACCAACCAAGAACTACGCCGCGACCTCCAGGGCCTGGCCTCTGACCTGAAATGGTCAGCGGTCGAGCTGATGCGAATTGCTGAACGACTGAGCCAGGCCGGAAACGAGAATGACGCCCAGGCAGTGATTAGGATCTGCCAGGTGATGCAGAACGGGGAAGGTCGGGTGGTGGGCGTGGGGCGGATTGAGCGGGGCGGAGTAAATAGGTCGACGAGGGTTTATGCGTAGATTTTCATCATAAGGAAAGGAAATGAGCAGAGTGTACGAGCGGAATGAAGTTTCACCCCAGGCTCCGGTGATTAAGCGTACCCCCAATCATATTAACGAGCACTGTACGTCCGTATTTGTTATGGCAATGGGTAGCGCCGAAGGCCAGCGGTTAGTTCTTCAATTTGGCAGGGATGCAGTGGAACTGGCTGATGGCTCCACGAGGGGCGACAACAGGGTTCAGACGATTCAGCATACGTTTGCAAACCTGACAATTGACACCTCAGAAGCGGTAAGGATGGCTGAAGCTATTCTCAGGCTAGTAAAAGAACATGGCGAGCGCGTGCATGCAGGGCCTTAGTCAAAGACCCGGTGATGATCTTGCAATGTTCTCTATCGTCATTGCTCAAGCCAAGAACGATCCAGAAATTCGCGAGGCGATCCTGGCAGATGGTTCATATCGCACAATCTGGCCGCTGATCATCGATCAAAATGACAAACCACAGGCAGTGGGCGATACTCATCGCATGAACGACATCACTCGTGAAGAGCTGAGCAGCACCCTGTCCGCTATTGAAGAGCGGATGGATAAGCGCGTCGAGCGGATGGAAGCGTCCGAAGACCGTCGCGCCGAAGCCTATCGCCGCGAGCAAGAAGCTCGAGACCGGCTGTATGCGGAACGATTTGAGGCAACAAGCCGGCGGCTTGAAGATCGGGACAAAGTCATTGACTCCAAGTTAGACGCCATGAGTTCAGCGGTGCTTCGCATGAGCGAAAAGGTTGATGGGTTTGAGAAGGTACTGGACAGCAAGCTGGCCGACGTCAAAAGCTCGAACCGCAATGCAGCCTGGGCGATGCTTGCTATCGCTGCGGCCACTGTAGTAGGCATTTGGGGAGTAAATTCGACGATTGTTGGCAGCGTTACCGGCTTCTTTGATGCTGGAAAAGCCTCAAGCCAAGCCCAACAAGACATCGAAAAGCTAGTCAAAGACTCGAAGCTTCAAAGCGAGGAAACCTTCAAGCTTCTTCAGCAAATTCAAGCTCAGCAGCAATCAGCTCAGAAGGTTCCCGAGCCAGCCAAGGCACCTACTCAGTAAACAGCAAACCGGCCCAGCGCCGATTTTTCCACGCTTAGCATTACGCCATCCATCGCCCTACAATCCGACCAAGCTGAAGGATCAGCACCCATCGCAGAGAGCCCGCCACTGAGCGGGCTTTTTGTTGCCTGCTACGATTTCCTCACCACTTGGAGGAATCGCTATGGCCGACCTTCCTGACGACCCTACAGCGGCGTTGCTTTACCGCCTCAACCAGAACATCAACGCGCTTGGCGCCGCCATGGAGGAGGTCGGGATCTGGCTCGACCAGCGAGGGGCAACAGAAGCGCATGATCGGATCAATGAGCACCTGGAGGTGCTGATGGATAACAGCGACTCCATTGCCGATCTGCTGGCCGAGCTGATCGCTAAGCAGAATTCGGACAGCCATGGCGCCTGAGCCAGCGCCTACCCCCTAAGACATGAAGCCCGCCTCGGCGGGCTTTTTCATACCTATCCGCGCCCCGCGCCGCCGCTACCTCTCAACCATCGGGTCACTGGAGCCCTTCGCCTCATACTGTGCTCGATTGAAATTGCGCTGGACCTCCTTCATGTCGGCGTCCCCGCGCTCGGTGCGTGAGGCCATGCACGTGAGCTCTCGAACTCCGCCGGGCCCTTCGATTTTCATTGCGTAGGGCTCACACGCCGCCCCCTTTCTGAGGTAGCACCTTGGGTTTTCCCCAAATATACACGCCCTTGCAGCACTATTCCTGTGGCTCTTCATAGGCGCCCAAGAGCCACCTTTTTTAGCTTGGATGGAGAAGGTGAGGCCTTCGTCGCCGACATTGGGGTATTCAGTGAGCGCCTCTGAAAATGCGCAAGGAATGTAACTTACAATCGCCAAGACCAGAGCCGGAACAATTTGGCGCCGCATAAAGACCTCCTAGGCTTCGTGATGGTTGACCTGGTCGACAACCATCACCCAGGTGACAGGAGTGTAGAAAGCTTCCGCATGATCTTCCTGCGGCCACGACAGGCGGCCATCTGAGACGGGGCATGCCTTCACGCTTTTTTCACGCCCCACCTTGCACAGTGAAGGCTCATACGCTTTCCCTTTCGCCCGCCCATCCCTGCGGGCTTTTTTATGCGCGCCCGCCAAAAGAGCACAAATGTGCTCTATCCAGTATTGCCACTGACCTCCATATTATTTACTGTACATCCATACAGCACATGGAGTTTTTACCGTGGCCAAAGCCAAGACCGCATCCAAGTCCCAAGCCCCTACCCCGCCTACGCGATACGAGCTGATGGGCGCCCGCATCCAGAAGATAGTCAATTCCCCGGCAGCTCAAAGCTCACGCTCCGTCATCCTGGCCAAGGCCGACCATGAGGCCCAGGAAGATTGGGAGCGCTTCCTGGACGAGGTGGCCGAGAATGACAATGTGACCATCGCCCCGCGTGAGGATGGCTCAGTTCGACTGAGCTGGGTCGTACCCAAGGAAGACTGATTTTCAGCATCCCTCTTTGCCCGCCTAGCGCGGGCTTTTTTGTTCCCACCAGATTCAGCATCCTAAATTATTTTATTGAGCATGCTTGACCGAGTGATTTCAGCTTGCTAAATTTCACTCCATCGAGGCGCTACACAGCCCCTCGGGAGGCCCTCAAGCCTCACCGCTCTTTAAAAACCAGATGAACGCCGAGCTGGCCGATGCATAGCCAGCGGACGTGCCGCGCAACGGTACGCAGCGATTCGACCTCATGTCGGCGCTGGGCATAGGAGACCTCATTCGGAGGGCGTAGCTGGAGAGGCTGCGTGATGTTGAGTAGGAACGAAGCTTATGGGGACTGGAATTTTTCCTCGTGTTTTGCCGAAAGACGTTGACGGGAAAGCGACCGTTGGCCTGTGCAAAGAAAGAGATTACCGGCTCGCCACGTGTGAGCCGGATGCTCTCCAGATGATCTTGAAAAGGATCATGCGGAAAGCAGTTACCTGTTTGAGCCGTAACTGCCTGGTACTTGATAGGCGCGAATTTTCCTAAAGCCTGATATGGCGTGTGCCTTTTCGAGCTTTAACCGCTTTTCAAGCTGGCTAATCTGAAGCATCAAGCCTCTAGGATTTTCAATGCTTCCAGATTCCAGAATCGCTCGCAAAGAAGCGATCTTGGCCTCGATTTGCCTGACAAGGTTTCCTGTTCCGCCGGCATACTGCCGATCAGTAAGCGCTTGCGCCTCATCTTGCTTGGCGATTTTCTCAAGTCTTAAGCAGCTCTGGCAGGTCCAGCTGGGCGGAACCCGGTTGAAACCGACCGCATACACATTGCGGCATTTACTGCACTCCGCTCTGACTTGGGGTTCGGTGCTTAGTCGCGCTTGATCTGGGCGCAACTTTGTTGGCGGGGACTTCCTTGGCTTTTGGCTACGAGCCTCTGTGCTGGCCTGGGACAGCCTGTCAAAAGCTTTAAGCGCGCCCTGATCATTGGGAGACTTCTCAAGGTAGTAAGCAAGCGCTTCAAGCTTTCTCAGGCTATTCGCGGTGCTGGTTGATGAGACGGCCTCCACCAAGGCTTTGTAGTGAGCATGACCAACGTCAATCCCTCTGTAGGTTGTGCTCTCGACGCGCCGATTAGATCTCCCCTGGACACCACATTTGCCGCTTAGGGGTGGCTTATACCGCGAACCTCTATCAGTCTTCGTATCCGCTGATTCGCTACCGTCTCGGGCGCCATCAGTTTTCTTAGAACTCATCCGCTCCTTGAGCTGCATCAGTACCGCGAGATTCTTCGGGTCCATGGCCTTCGCCTCTGATTTCAACTTCCCCGAGATTACCAGCGGCAAAGAGCCATCACCACCACGTATTCACTGAAGCACCTGGGCGACCGGGTGCTTTGGGAATCCACTGGAGGAACACAGCATGAACCGCAAGCAATTCCGCAAAGCCCGCGTCGCCGTGAAGTCCGACCGCATCAACAACACCTGCAACTGCCTCGTTCCTGGTTACGAGAAGGCGCTGATCCTTGAGTTGATGCACCGCCCACGCTCCTGGTGATTTCACTCGCAGCCATTCCCAAGAGTGGCTGCCGGGAAATCAACCCGAGGGCATTCACGTGAACAAAGAAGAAATCTACGACGAACAAATCAGTCCGCTGATGCAAAGCATCATCGGCATTTGCCGTGAGCACGGCATTGCATTGATCGCCAGCTTCAACATCGCCCATGACGGTGAGGGCCCGAACGGCGAAGACTGCTCCCGCCTGACCTGTACCTCCCATCTGCCTGATGGTGAAGGGGCTTTCGATGAGCGCTTCAGCAAGGCCGCCGCGGCGATTCAGCGAAGCGCTCCGCATCACATCGGCATGAACATCACGACACAGCATGCCGACGGCACCCGGACGCTTACTGCGGTGATTTGATTTCACTGGCTGGCCTTGGCGGCAGGGCCAGACGGGAAATCAACCGCCCTGGAGGGCAGATCGATGTCCCAAACATTCGAGCAAGGCTGGGCAGCGCGGCCATTCGCTCAGCAGTTCCCGGAAATGAACGCCGACGAGGCCAAGCGCCTCGACCACATCAACACGTCCATCACCACGCTGTATCTGGCCGGCCTGCTGACCGACAAGCAGGCCAACGAGATCCGCACCAAGAAATTCCCCAAGGTCGTCACCAAGGCGGTCCTGGGCAAGCGCTGATTCCCTGACAGCCGGGAAGACGGCCCGATGCCCTGCTCCCCATCGCAGGCTGCACCGGGGTGTGAACTGAATCCTGCCGCCAAGCAGCACAGCTTCTATCCAGCGAGATCGGGAGGAACGAACACCGGTCGATGCAGAGATTGGCTCCTGCCAGTTCACACCCCGATGCAGTTTCCATCGATTTAAAGCGCATCACCGTTTGCCTTACGCAAGTTAAGGCTCACCGCAGCAAACATTAATCGACGTACACGCAGGCGAATCCGGAGCCTACCCGGCCAGACCAGATGCATGTGAGGTAGCGCTCACCGCCTGCACCCCTTCCCTTCACATCGACTCAAGGAGACGCAAATGCTGACGCATGAGCGCCTGCGCGAGCTATTGGCTTACGACCCTGAAAGCGGGGTCTTTACCTGGCTCCAATCGAAAGGCACCCGAGTTGCTGGAAAGCCTGCCGGTTATATCTGCGGCGAGAAAGGCATCTACATCATGGTCGACAAGAAGGGCTACCGAGCCCATCGCCTCGCATGGTTCTACATGACTGGGGTATGGCCTGCAGACCAGGTTGATCACATCGACAGAAACCCAAACAACAATGTTTGGGCGAATCTGCGCGAGGCCACTGGATCCGAGAACAGCCACAACACCAAGCGTGCGCATACCAATACCAGCGGCGTAAAGGGCGTGTCGTGGGTATCAAGTCTGGGAAAGTGGCGTGCACAGGTGAAACTTCGCGGCGTCATCCATTGCGCTGGCGACTTTGACGACCTTCAGAAAGCTACAGAGGCTGTTCGATCTCTGCGATCCAGGCTGCATGGCGAGTTCACTTGCCACGGGTAGCCACCTATTCCCCTAAATCAAAAGTGACCGCATCGGCAGGCGCCAGGCCACCTTTCACGGTGGGTTTGGTCACCCGCGCCTGGCTCCTGGCCAATGCGGTTGCTCACGCCCTGGAGGCGATAATGTCAGCACTACGAAAAGCCCAGTGGCTCTACGACAACGCCGAGCCTGAAGACGATTCTGTGCATCAAGAAGCGATCCAGGCTTGGATCGAAGACAAGGCCGAGCAATTGGTCGGTGGTGCTGATGTGCTGGTGCGTCAACGCTTTGGCCCGCCGGTGGGTATCCGCCAAGACCAGTTCGTGTCCAAGGTCGCCGAGCATCTCAGGGCGCTGCAGGAGGCTGAGCAAGACGATCTGAATGCCTTGGCCTTACTTCTGCTTCAAGCGGTAACAGGTGGTCCCGTGAAGAACTTGGTCGAGGAAGTCGTTGGCCAGAGCGATCACAGCCGCGGGACACTCTTCGAAATCGCCCAGTCGATGCTTGAGCCGTATGCCCAAGCAGGCATCGAGGCTGATGCAGAGGATGCCGAGCTATGAGCCCGCACATCCTGATCGACCAGGAACTGGATGCTATGTCGCATCCAGGCACCCCGCTCAGCTTGAGCGTCATGCTCCAGCGCCAGCTCACCGAAATGATGGCGGATCAGCGCATCACCATCGAAGAGTTCAACCACTACTGCGCACGACTCAACAGGGTTGTTGATGGGCGCAAGGAGGCTGCATGACCACGCCTATCGTGAAGACGCTCATCGACGAGCAGGTCGCCGAACTGCCCGAGGCCCAGGCTATGCCGGCCGACCGGGTTCTGATGCTCTTCAAGGGCCCGACGTTCGCCGCCGCGGTGAATGAGGCGGCGCTGGCCAGTATTGAGAATCCCGCTGCCTGGAAGTGCCGGGCCTGCATCTGCGGCGAGTGGACAGTTGGGTATGAGGTGCGGGCATGAGGGTGGTTGGCTGGAAGTCAGGAGTTCCTGATAGCGACCGAGAGGTCCAAGTATTGCGTGAGCTCGATAACGGCTCACGCGTTCGATGGAACTGTCGATTCCACTCCAATGAAGGGCGATGGGCCACCCATGACGGCATTTTCATCGGCGGCGTATTGGGCTGGAGAGAGCTGAAATGACCAGCTACCAGCGCGCCCGCCGCCTGGTCATCTGGCGCGGCTCCTTCTCTGCCATCTTCACCTGCACCGTATTCATGCTCGCCAGCGCACTGGCCGGCAGCATCACTTCCTGAATCACGTAGCCGAGCACGGCGGCCCTTCGGGATAACCGTACCCCTTCGGGAGCGTAAGCGGCGAGAGCGCGCAACCATCCACCGCAGCCAGGGCCTGGAGCGTACCTCCAATCTGGGTGACCTGGCATTTCCCTATTCCAACTGACGGCGCTCGCATGGAGCGCGAGGTGTGTCCCAATGTCCGCACAACAACAGCTGATCACCGTCGACGACATCAGCGAAGAGAACGCCCCTGCCATCTACGTGCTGGGCGGCCTGAAACCTTTCCTTGAGCACACCAGGTCGCAGGTATGCGGCGAAGTGCCAGATCTGACCACCCGTAAAGGGCGCGAACGCATCGCCAGCCTGGCAGCTGAAGTGAGCCGGTCCAAGAAAGCAGTGGAGAATCCTGGTCGAGATTACTTGCGCCGCCTCAAGGAGATGCCGAAGGTCGTCGAGACCGAGCTTCGCGAGTTCGTCACTGAAATGGACAAGCTTCGCGACGAAGTGCGCAAGCCGCTGAACGACTGGCAGGCCGCTGAGGATGCCCGGGTAGATCGGCACAACAGCGCCATTGCCCACCTGAAGCTCAACGCCCAGGACCTGGACGGCATCACCGCCGAGGACTTGGCCGACCGAATCGCCAAGGTTGAGGCCGTCTCCTTGGGCGAGCAGTGGCAAGAGTTCGAAGCCGAAGCCGCCCGGGCCAAGGACGATTCGCTGAAGGCGCTGCGTACTGCATTGGCTGCCCGCCAGCAATACGAATCCGAACAGGCCGAACTGGCCCGCCTGCGCCGCGAAGCAGAAGAGCGCGCCGAGCAGGACCGCATCCGAGCGGCACAGGAGGCCGCAGTCGAGGCTGAGCGCCAGCGCGTGGCCCAAGAGCAGCAGGCAGCGCGTGAAGCCGCAGCCCGCCGCGAGCAGGAACTGATCGACCAGGATGCCGCACAAGAGCGTGAAGCCGAGAACCAGCGCCTGCAGCTCAAGCTGCAAGCCGAACAAGCAGAGCGCGCCCGGATTCAGGCAGAGGCCGACCGCGTTGCTACCGAGCAGCAGATGGAGCAGGAGCGCCAGGACGCCGCTCGACGGCAAGAAGAGGCAGCCGAGCAGGCGCGCCAGGAAGAACGCCGCCGCGCCGATGCCGCTGCAGCCGAGATCCTCCGGCAGCAGGAAGTCCGCGAGCGCGACCAAGCCCACAAGACCAAAGTCATGGGAGAAGCCAAAACCGCGTTGATGTCACTGAACATCACAGAGGAGCTGGCCAGGGCCATCGTGCTCAAGATCGCCCGCCGCGAAGTCCCAAACATCACCATCAACTTCTGAGGTCGCCATGAGCCAAGTAGCCAGGGTCGAAACCCACTCCCAGCCGCCGGCCGTAGCCGCCGAGTCTGTCACCGTCCTGCAGATCATCCAACAGGTGGCCATGTCCCCCAACGCTGACATCGACAAGATGGAGCGCTTGATGGTCATGCATCAGAACATCCAGGCCCTGCAGGCCAAGCAGCAGTACGACGAGGCCCTGGCCGCGATGCAGGAAGAACTGCCCGTCATCGGCGAGCGCGGCGGCATCAAGGACAAGAGCGGCCGCATCCAGAGCACCTACGCGCTCTGGGAGGACATCAACGAGATGATCAAGCCGGTGCTCGCCCGCCACGGCTTCGCCCTCTCCTTCCGCACACCACGCAACGAGCGCGGCATCGAGGTCGAGGGAGTCTTGAGCCACCGGGCCGGTCACCGCGAAACCACCTCTCTGGTCCTGCCGGCAGACACCAGCGGCAGCAAGAACGGCGTCCAAGCCGTGGCCTCCAGCGTCAGCTACGGCAAGCGCTACACCGCCGGCGCCCTGCTCAATTTCACCACCACTGGCGAGGACGACGACGGCAACGGCGCCGTGATCACGCCCCGGGTTACCTCGGTGCAGGCCACCCAGCTGGCCATGCTGCTGGAGCGGTGCAGCGACAAGGCCAAGAAAGCGTTCGCCAGCATCCACGGCACGCCGTCGGCCGTCGAGAAGGCCGCCTTCGACCAGGTGCTCGGCATGCTGAGCAAATCGGTGAAGCAACACGAGACAGCAGCCCAGGAGGCTCAAGATGCAGATCATCACTGATATCGAACAGGGCACACCTGAATGGCTTGCCCTTCGCCTAGGGATCATCACCTGCTCCGAGCTGGACTGCCTGTTGGTCGCCGGCAAGGGTGAAGCCGGATTCGGCGTGGCCGCCTTCACCTACATGGACCAGTTGATCGGCGAGCGCATCACCGAGGAGGCTGCCGAGATCCCCTTCCAGACCAAGGCGACGATTCGCGGTCATGAACTAGAGGGGGTCGCGCGCGGGCTTTACGAGGACCGCGAGAGCATCAAGACGCGTTCGGTCGGAATCATCCTCAACCACGGCATCGGGTACTCGCCGGACGCTCTGGTCGGAGACCAGGGCCTGACCGAGATCAAGACCAAGCTCCCCAAGTTTCAGGTCAGCGTCATCTTGAACGGTGAAGTGCCCAAGGAACACGTCGCACAGTGCCAGGGCGGCTTGTGGGTTTCCGAGCGTGAGTGGCTGGACTTCATCAGCTACTGGCCGGGCATGCCGCTCTTCGTCAAGCGTGTGTACCGCGACGAAGTGATGATCCGCAAGCTCACCGAACGGGTGAAAACCTTCCACGAAATCCTCGACGAGCGCATGAACAAGGTGCTCGGCGCGGCCGCATAACCAAAGGAATCACGATGCCTACTCTTACCGATATCGGCCGCCTGGGCCGCGACGCTGAACTGCGCTATACACCTGATGGAAATGCCGTCTGCAACCTCGCCCTGGCCTGCGAGTACGGACGCAAAGGCCAAGACGGAAAGCGCCCCACCCAATGGGTCGATGCCACGCTCTGGGGCAAGCAGGCTGAGGCCATGGCGCCATACCTGCTCAAGGGGCAGCAGTTGCACTTCACCATCGACGATGCCCATATCGAGACCTACACCAAGGGCGACAACTCGCAGGGCGTGAAGCTCACCGGGAAGGTGATCATCATCAAGTTCGCGGGCAACCCGCCACAGCAGGCGCAGGGTAACCAGTCTGCGCAACAGCCACGGCAACAGCAGCGCACCCAGCAACAACGGCCGGCGCCGCAGCAGAGCCAGCAAGGAACGAACGGTCCCGACTACGAAAGCTTCGACGACGACATCCCGTTCACCCCGCTCCATCACCTCGCAGGTGCATAGCCATGCCGCTCGCCACCATGCTCGACATGCCCCAGCGCCGGAAGGAACTGGAGCAGAACCTGCAGTTGCTGTTCAACCGTAGCTGCCAGTGGAGCCGCGCCGAACGTGTGCGCGGTGCTGCCACCATCGAGAACCTGACCCGGCAGCTGTTCGAGATCACCGAGCAGATCGACTCGGTGCGCGCGGCATGAGGCGGATCAACTCCCTGGTCCGCCAGCGCCGGCGGCAAGAACAGTTCCACCTGCCGCCCAGCGGCCTAACGGAGCACAGACATGCAGAAAGCACCCTCTGGAGTCGTAACCCTGCCGGCCTGGATGAATCGGCCGGTCAAGAAGCTGTACAACACCCGCAGCGGCGGCCAGTACCGGCCCGATGATGTGGCCCTGGCCTTCGCGCTGAGCCTACGGGAGCACGACAGCGCCGATCACCTGCGCAGGCTGGCCCGGCGCCTGGTCGACAAGGTCTGCCTGGAGCACCAGCCGAACATGAAGCGCCTGGCCCGAGAGCCGGACGATGCGAAGGTGTTCGACGCAGCGCTCAAGATCATCACCCGGGTGTGCGACCTGCTCGACATCGGGCCGGGTACCACCTTCGTGCGCAATGGAGGCGATGATGGCTCTGACGCAGCAGCAGCGTGATGAGAAGCGCAGGGCCAAGGCCGAGCGCCTGCAGGAAGAAGACCTGCGTTTGAAGGTTAGACCAGGGACTAAACAGGCCCTATTGGAGCTGATGGAGTGGGCCGGGATCGAGGAACAGGGCGAGGCGATGACGTTGATGATTCATCACATCGAAGCGCTCGGGCATCACGCACTGTTCCGGATAGCGCGCCACGAAATCGAAGCTCACCGAGCTGTGGCGCGGACTGAACCGCTGCGGCTTTCAGCCAGGAAGCGAACCGGACAGCACCTGCGCGCCATATGCGGTTGGGCTGATGCCAGCTACAGCCAGATGATTGAGGCGCTGATCCACGGCGTCCACGCCCTGGGCCAGCTGCACGCGGCGAAGTTTCTCACCCCGCCACGACATGAAATCAGCATCTCACTACGACTTGCCATGGCCTTCGACCGGAAGAGCATGCTGATGATTCAGCAGGACCCAGGAGATGAAATTCTCACCCCGTCGCTATGAGGCAACAGTACAAATTCCATCTGGCTCCCACGAATGGTTGTACTTCTTCACTTCTGCAAGCACTGCTTCGATCCCCTCTTCATTCACCCAAGGGCGTCTATGCGGGCGATGAGGCTTTTCCTTGCTAGACGCATTGGTAAACGACTGGTGAGGCCCAGAGAAGACATGCCTGGCGTCACAGATGTACTGTTTGTCCTTCATCCACTTTGGCGACCCTGGTTGTTTCCACGCGTCAATATTCAGTCTTAGCCGACTCCACTGGCGTGTTACCTCTAGCCAGTGGGACACTGGCCCTTCCACCGCGATACATAGGAAAGGCCTTCCTCCGATGTCGCTTCCTCTCCAGAAGTGACCGGTGACAGCCTCATCCCTTACCAACTGTTCACCATCAAGAATTGCAACAATCCCTACTGAGACTTCTTCGTTCGTAAGCACCCTGGACTCCCTCGATTGGCCCCATGCCGGTCACCCGTAATACCCCATCCCAAACCAAAATGCCACCATTCCGCCACCAGCACGGAGGGCGGCGCCGTGCATGGAGTACCGCAATGCAAGTCGAGACCTCGACCGTCACCAAGCTGCTGATCACAGGCGTCGATGGCCTGGACCCGATCAGCGTCTATCTGGAAGACCTCGCCCCCTGCAAGGGGAAGATCACCGTCAGCTGCTACGACAAGACCTGGCACGCCTACTGGGGCGGTATGTGGGATGACCTGACCATCGGCCAGTTCTTCTGCAAGCTGCACGACGCCTACATCATCGGCTACTTCGACCGAGCCCTGAGCTCTCGCCGGTTCAGTGCTGAAGCGCTGGCCGACAAAGCGCGGAAGGTGATCGTGCAAATGCGGCGTGATCGGGATCTGGACGCAGAAGACGCCCGGAGCCTGATCGACGAGGCCGAGGATGTTCGCCACACCAGCTCGCTCGATGAGTGCGGCGGCGCCCACCGCGAGTTCATGCATCGCGTGTTCGGTGACGACTGGTGGAACCTGCCGGCCGATGCCATGGAGCGAAACCCTGACTGGGACTACCTCTGCCGCATCATCGCGGCAGTTCAGCAGGCCTTGGCGAAACAGTACCCCGTCGCCGCATGATCCCGCGCTGCCCGCCAGCGCCTTCCCCTCTCAAACGATGAACGCCTCCCCGGCGAGGGCGGCGCCTGCAATGGAGTGTTCCATGACCATCTCAGCGCCGGTGATCCGGTACCACGGCTCCAAGTTCCGGCTTGCGTCGTGGGTCACCCAGTATTTCCCACGGCATACGTGCTATGTCGAGCCCTTCGGCGGTGCCGCCGGCGTTTTGATGCAGAAGCCCCGCTCCTACGCCGAGGTTTACAACGACCTGGACGGCGACATCGTGAACTTGTTCCGCGTGCTGCAGGACCCGCAGAACCGGGCAGCGCTGTTTGAGGCGGTGGTACTGACGCCATATGCCAGGCAGGAGTTCGAGCGCGCATGGGAGCCGGCTGAAGATCCAGTCGAACGGGCTCGGCGGACCATAGTCCGTGCGCAAATGGGCTTCGGCTCAGCCGGTGCTACCAAGGGGATCACGGGCTTTCGTATCGATACCAAACGCGAATACGGCACCGCCCAATCACTCTGGCTCGAGTATCCAGAGTCGATCGCCACGATCGGACAGCGACTGACTGGCGTTCTCATCGAGAACCGACCGGCGATCGAGGTCATGCAGGCGCACGATGCCAGGACGACCCTGCACTACGTAGATCCGCCGTACGTGCACGAAACCAGATACAAAAACGCACAGAGCGGCCGGTACTACCGGCACGAGATGGACGACGGCCAGCACGCCGATCTACTCAAGTCGTTGCTCGAGCTAGAAGGAATGGTTGCCCTGTCCGGCTACCCCAGCGAGCTCTATGACGACACTTTGACTGGCTGGACCAGGCACACCACATCAGCGCGGATATCGGCAGGCCGAGGCACTGCCTGCCGCACAGAATGCCTCTGGCTAAACCCAGCCTGCCAACGATCAAGCAGCCAATTCAGCCTGTTCGGCAGCTGACCACCACAGCGAGACCTCAATGACCACAGCAATCGACCTGTTCGCCGGTCTCGGCGGATGGAGCACCGGCGCGCGCGCCGCAGGCGTCCAGGTTCTCTGGGCGGCAAACCACTGGCCGGTGGCCGTTGAATGGCACAGCGCCAACCACCCAGATACGCAGCACGTTTGCCAGGACCTGCATCAGGCTAAGTGGGAGCATGTGCCGGCCCACGACATCCTGCTTGCCTCGCCCTGCTGCCAGGGCCACGCCAAGGCCCGCGGCAAGAGGTCGGGCAACCCTGAACATGACGCTTCGCGCTCGACGGCCTGGGCGCCGGTATCAGCGCTGGAGGTGCACCGGCCGCAGGCAGCAGTAATTGAGAATGTGCCGGAGTTCACCGACTGGGTGCTCTACCCGGCCTGGCTTCAGGCGGTCCAGGCCCTTGGATATCAGGCAGCGCCGCACATCGTGGACTGCGCGGACCTCGGCGTGCCACAGCACCGAGTGCGCCTATTCATGGTCCTGACGCGCAGCAAGGCACCGCTGATGCTGCAACTACCGCAGGAGCGACATGTGCCGGCAGCTAGCTTCCTCGACTTCGATGGAGGTCGATGGTCGCCAATCGAGAAGCCGGGCCGGGCCCAAGCCACGCTTGACCGCGTGAGCAACGGCCGCCAGCGCTTCGGCGACCGGTTCATCATGCCCTACTACGGCAAGGGTTCCGGCACCACCGGCCGCGACATCAATCGGCCGATCGGCACCATCACCACCCTAGACCGCTGGGCCTTGGTCGACGGCGACCTTATGCGGATGCTAAGCGCCAGCGAGGCCCTAGCGGCAATGTCGTTCCCAACCAATACACTTCGCCCAAGTAATCACCGGCTGACCATGCACATGGCCGGTAATGCGGTACCGCCGCTAGCGGGTCAGCGGGTGATAGAAGCATTGCTAAAGGCGGCATAGTCAAAGAGCTACCCCCCTCCATCCCCAGTGCTGCCGCCAGTGCCATCACCCGGATCGCGACTAAGTTCGAAGCGAAAACGATTCGGACCACTAGCCACCCCAAGGTTCTCGACGGCGACGTGCTTGGAGCTGCAGTGGGGGCAAACAACGGCGAGACAGCCGGTCTTGGGGTCCTCACGCATCCTCCCCCGCCCCTCAATTAGGGTCCCACATCTCGGATTCTGACAACGGAATTCATCCTGCATACCTGGCCCTCCCTCAGTGGTTGACCAGCTAACTGTAGCTGCCACAAGGAAGCATCCCCATGCCCACAGAAAACCGATCCAGCAACAGCGAGATGGTCAGCTTCCCTCGCGAACTCTCCGATGACCTGGCAGAACTGATCGCTGCCCGAGCCCGTGTATGCGGCGGCGGCGCCTTCGAGATCTGGGAAGAAATCTGCAACGGGTTCGGCAAGCCAGCCGAGCCGCACCAGGGCGAGCCGGTTGCCTACGCAGACCCCAGGTCATTTGAGAACTTAAAGTCTTTTGGGCGTCTTGGCGGTATCTATCTGCATGAATGGATGTGGGCCGAACCAGGGCCTGGCATGGTTCCGCTCTACACCCGCCCTGCGCAAGGTGAGCCGGTGGCGTTGCCGAAGCGCCTTCCTGTGCGGATGCCAGAAGGCCGAAACCTACCCAAGGGTTATGCCGAAGCATGGAACGCCTGCCTAGCCGAAGTTGAAAAGCTCGGGCCTCTCTACACCCACGCCGATACTGGCGAGGTTGAGCGGCTGCGCGAAGAATTGGCCAGCGCCGTTGCCGACAAAGAGGCATATGCGCAGAACGCTATCGACCTGCGCCGCAGGGTTGAGAATGCCGACCTTGCCCTGAAGGTCCAGACGCAGAACTGCGACGCCCTGCGCGCCCAGCTTGCAGCTCTTCTTGCGGCAGTCAGCAAACATCGCGAAGCGCTCAAACCCCTCGGCCTCCCTCTCGGTGACAGTCTGGAGGAAGCCGCCCTATCCGCCAGCGCAGAGCCGAGCGAAGAGTGCGCGCACAGCTACGCCAACAAACTCGGCTGTCCGGAATGCGGCGAGGCGTCTTCAGGTGCAGAGTCGAGCGGTCCGGTTGAGTGCGGGCCATGGCAGCCGCTCACCGCTCCTGGCCAAATACAAGAAGGCGACTGGCTCAGTTTCACTGTGTCCGGCAGCCTCATCTGTGCTCAGACCCGCTTGGTTATCGACCCCGGCACGGCACGCGAAGAGATCGTCTACAACCGCCAGAAGAATCACTACTTCGTGACCTCAATGGCCGTCGACGGCACCAGCACCCACAAAGGCGTGCTCGTCGCAAAGGCCAAATCCTGATCGGAGTACATCCGTACTCCCCAGCTGTAACCCCTCTCCCCTCTATTCACTGCCGCGATATGGCGGCCAAGGAATGCCTGTGTCCGAAGTAGACGAACGCGACCTTGAACTGCTCAAGCTGGCCGCCAAGGCCGCAAACCTTGAGATCGAGTCATGCACCTGCCGTGACCCAAAGTGGCCTTTCCGCTTGAAGGGTCAGTCGGGTGTGCGTGCTCACTGGAACCCGTTGATCAACGATGGCGACGCACTGCGGTTGGCCGTACTGATGGGGCGGGGTGACCGCCTGGGCATCCAGATCCATATCGTCGAGCCCTTCGACGGCGATACCGACCCGTACACCGTCGTGGATGCCGAGCGCTTCGGCGAGTTCGATATCTACCATGGCGACGATCCTTTCCGTGCCACCCGCCGGGCCATCGTTGAGGCGGCGGCATCGATCGGGAGCAAATCATGACCCGCCTCGCCCTCTGCCTCCTGCTGCTGGCCACCGGCGCCGGCGCAACCGAACTGCCGTCAGGCGTCTGGACTTTCGAAGACAAGCCGCGGGGCGTCGTCTGCTACGTGATGGGGTCGCTTGGCAATGACTCGATCAGCTGCGTGAAGATATGGCTCCCGCAAGTAGCGGAAAACCAGCGCCAGCTCTCCCCGCACGAAACCCAACCCGAACCTACACCCGCTCTGGCGCCTGGGCGCTGGATTGATGAGAGGTATCAGCTGTGACCTTCGTAATTTACAAGATGGGCGATGAAGGACGTCGCAAGTACGTGACGGATATTCCCGATGATGACAATCCAATCGGCGGGATTGGTTACACCTGGACGCCAAGCGGTGAGGTTCCAAGCAATGCTGGGACGAGCCCTACCGAGCAGGACGCGCTGAAGGTTTGCAAGTACTTGCGGACTGCTTGCTACGGGCCTCCGGATGATCATTTCTACGAGAAGGCGCCGGAGGGCCATGCAGCATGACTGACCTGATCGAAGTGAAGACGGCAGACCTGGCCAGCGAGGCGTTGGGGTGGGCAGTAGGCAAGGCGGAAGGTCTGGACGTGTTCCTGGCACCACCCGGCTACAACGGCGTGCCCTGGCGCGTGTTCGCCCGGTACCAGGGCTAGGCCATCGAGCACACCAAACGCTACAACCCTTGGGAAGACTGGGCGCTGGGTGGGCCATTGATCGATAAGCACCGTGTTCAAACGAGCTTCAACGGTAGCGGCTTCAGCCGAAGCCCAACCGGAGAACACTCGTGCGCGTACGTGTGCAAGGCCAGCGGCCAGGAGGTCTTTCCAAGCGGTGGCGGCCCGAGCACCCTCACTGCCGCCTGCCAAGCAATAGCGCAGGCCAAGCTCGGCGCTACCGTCCAGGTGCCTAAGGAACTGGTCGCGGCCGCAACACATAAGTGCGGCCGCATGAGCTCGAACTAACTTCCTTTCTTTAGAGGATTCAGAAGAAGAGCGGCATCAAGCATTGCTTGAACTTCGTCCCTCTCTTTCTTCCTGTGCTGGACCTGCTCCCTATCCAAAGCCGGCCCCTTTTTTTTGCTACTAGGATCGGAATTGTCGTACTCCGGAAAATCCTCGAAAAAATCCACCCAATCATTCACTTCAAGATCCCTCTTCGTAAGGTGAGGGGCGCATTAAAACGCTATTCCAACCTAAAGCAAAGATCAAATCCCCATAACCCAAGCCCGCCGACATGTGCGGGCATGGAGAGCTATTGCCATGACGAAACACAAACACACGCCCGGCCCATGGGAAGTCCTGAACGAAACCGAGGTTTTCACCGGTCTCGGCGCCGACAGCGGCGATGGCGTGAAAGCACTCCCCTCTGACGGCTGGATGATCGCTGACTGTGGAGACTGCGTGACCTTCACCGAGATCGGCCCTGCGGAACTCGGCCGAGACCTGCGCCGGGCAAACGCCAAGTTGATCGCCTCGGCGCCCCTGCTGCTGGACGACCTGACTTCTGCCGCAGCCCAGTTGCGCAAGTACGAAACCCTGCATCGGGCCAAGGGTACCGCTGACAGCCTGGCCAAAGCCGAGGTCAACGCCGAACTGGCATCGCGGTTCGAACACACCATCGCCAAGGCAACGTCCTGACCACCAACCTGCCGCCACCGGCGGCGTGGAGACCATCCATGAACCTGATCGACTGCTACGTCACGAAGATCCTCGGCGAGCCGTACCGCAAGTTCGGCGCCTGGTGGGTCGATGTCGAGTACAACGCCTGGGGCAGCACCAGCAAAACAAAGCTCATGTTCCGCACCGAGGAAGCCGCCAGGGCGGCGAAGGTCGGGCACCACTTCTTGGCCTGATCTGGCCGCAGGAGAACCACATGGCAAACGCCAGCGCGGCACCGGCCGCACGCATTCTGCCGCGCATCATCCGCGCCGGCGAAGCTCCGCATTACCTCGGCATGTGCCGATCCGAATTCAACAAGACCGTCAGGCCGCATGTGAGCGAGTTCCCCATCGGGGAGCGCGGTATCGGCTTTGACCGGGAAGAGCTGGACGCCTGGGTGAACGACTACATCCAGGCCATGGCAATTGCGAAAGAAGGCGCTCAGGGACGACAATCACCCCGCAGCGAGCGCCCATCAGGAGATAAGGGATGGCGCGAAAGACAATCACAGGCCTTTCCCAAAGGAACGGCATCTGGCACATCGACAAGAAGATCAACGGAGAGAGACTTTACGAAAGCACTGGAGTTGGTGACCGGGCGGAAGCAGAAAAGTATCTGATCCACCGCTTGGAGCAGATCCGCCAGCGCAAGGTGTATGGAGTTCGGCAGGTTCGGACGTTCCGCGAGGCGGCCACCAGGTACTTGCTCGAGCACAAGGAGCAGCCGTCGATCAAGCTGACGGCTCTGTGCCTGCAGCAGCTGGACCCGTACCTGGGCGACCTACCACTGACGCACATCGACGACCAGGCGCTGGCCCCGTTCATTCGGGACCGGCAGACGGACGAAGACTTGCCGAATGGGAAGGTGAGGAAGGCGGTCAGCAACCGGACGGTGAACATCGCGATCGAGCGGGTGATTCGGGTTCTGTCGCTGGCTTGCCGGAAGTGGCGGGATGAAGAGCGCAGGCCCTGGCTCGACAGCATTCCGCTGCTGGCCAAGCTGGAGGAGAAGAGAGCCAGTCGAAAGCCATACCCCATGTCGTGGGATGAGCAGTCGATTCTCTTCGGGGAGTTGCCGGACCATCTGCAGCGGATGGCCCTGTTCAAGGTGAACACTGGCTGCCGCGAGCAGGAGGTCTGCAAGCTGAGGTGGGATTGGGAGATTTCGGTACCCGAGCTGGGCACCAGCGTGTTTCTGATCCCTGCCGACTTCGGCGGCCGACATGAGAACTCAGGCGTGAAGAACCGGGACGAGCGGCTGGTGGTGCTGAACACCGTTGCCAGATCGATCATTGACGGGCAGCGCGGGATAAGCCGGGAATGGGTGTTCCCCTACAACGGCACCGGGATGCACAGGATGAACGACTCGGCGTGGAAGAAAGCGAGGGTGCGCGCGGCGAAGCTCTGGCAGGAGCAAAATTTGCGGCCGGCACACCCCGGGTTCGCTTCGATCAGGGTTCACGACTTGAAGCACACTTTCGGCAGGCGCCTGAAAGCAGCAGGTGTAACAGAGGAAGATCGGAAGTCGCTACTCGGTCACAAAAACGGAAGCGTGACCAGTCACTATTCTGGCGCGGAGCTCGGCCAGTTGATAGAGGCGGCAAACAAAGTTTCAGCGACGGACTCGCGTGGGCCGGTGCTGACGATTTTGAAGAGGAGGCAGGCGTGAAAATGGGAGAAGTCACGCAAAAGTCACGCAAAGGAAAAAGGCCACCCCTTGCGGGAATGGCCTAAGTCCTTGGGATTATTGGTCGGGACGGAGTGATTCGAACACTCGACCCCTTGCACCCCATGCAAGTGCGCTACCGGGCTGCGCTACGCCCCGACTGGGCTTGAAGCATGTTCCCCTTGTTGCTGAGAACGATGAAGAATTTACCTTAACCTTTTGAATTATGGAAGCTTTTTTTCCAAAATTCCTGAAACGGCTTCGGTCACTTCTTCAACACCACCAGCACATCCTCCAATTCGACAATCATCTGCCGAATCATCTGTTTGTACTGGGTCGTGTCATCCTTGGCTTCATCCCCCGACAGGCGCAACCGCGCACCGCCGATGGTGAAGCCCTGGTCATACAACAGCGCCCGGATCTGCCGGATCATCAGCACGTCCTGGCGCTGATAATACCGGCGGTTACCGCGGCGCTTCACCGGGTTAAGCTGGGGAAACTCCTGCTCCCAGTAACGGAGCACGTGCGGTTTTACCGCACAAAGCTCGCTCACTTCACCAATGGTGAAGTAGCGTTTGCCTGGAATCGGCGGAAGCTCGTCGTTATGACTTGGTTCCAGCATAGGCCTCAACTCGGGCTTTCAACTTCTGCCCTGGACGAAAGGTGACGACTCGACGCGCCGTGATCGGGATCTCTTCACCCGTTTTCGGGTTGCGGCCCGGCCGCTGGCGCTTGTCACGCAAGTCAAAGTTGCCGAAACCCGACAATTTGACCTGCTCGTTGTCTTCAAGAGCGTGCCTGATCTCTTCAAAAAACAGCTCGACCAATTCCTTGGCCTCGCGCTTGTTCAGGCCCAGCTCCTCGTACAGCCGTTCGGCCATCTCAGCTTTCGTCAGAGCACCCATACGCTATTTCCTTAACGTGGTGTTCAACCTTTGTTCAAGCGAGGTGAGAATGTTTTGCGTGGTGGCGTTCACCTCATCGTCGTTAAGAGTGCGCGATGGATGCTGCCAGGTCAAGCCGACGGCCAGGCTTTTTCTATCAGGATCAATACCTTTACCCTGATACACATCAAACAGCCTGAGGTCGGTGAGCCACTCGCCCGCGTTTTCACGGATTACATCCAGCACCGCGCTGGCCGCCACATCACGCCCTGCGATCAACGCCAGGTCACGGCGTACTTCGGGGAAGCGCGACAGTTCGTGGAACTTCGGCAGGCGCCCTTCCACTACATCCGCCAGCACCAGCTCGAACACATACACGGTGCGATCCAGGCCCAGGGTCTTGACCAGCTCGGGGTGCAAGGCGCCCAGGTAGCCGACTTCGACGCCGTCACGCTCGATGCGCGCGGTCTGGCCTGGGTGCAGCGCCGGGTGTTTGCCGGGCACGAAGGTGAAGTCGTCGAGCGAACCGGAGAAGCCCAGTACCGCTTCAACGTCGGCCTTCACATCGAAGAAGTCGATGGTGTCGCGGCCGTTGGCCCAGCCTTCCGGCAGGCGGCTCCCGCAGACCACACCAGCCAGCATCGGCTGTTGCTTGAGGTCGCCCAGCTGGCCGACGAAGCGCTGGCCGCTCTCGAACAGGCGCACGCGGTCTTGCTGGCGGTTGAGGTTGTGCTGCAGTGCCTTGACCAGGCCCGGCCACAGGCTGACACGCATGGCCGCCATGTCGCTGGAAATCGGGTTGGCCAGCAGCAGCGGCTCTACGCCAGGGTTGAACAGCTCGAACTGCTTGGGGTCGATGAAGCTGTAGGTGATCGCTTCCTGGTAGCCACGGGCAACCAGCAGGCGACGCAGCGCAGGCAGTTCGCCACGCACTTCAGACCTGGCCTGCGGGGCCAGGCGCGCTTGCGGGTAACGGACCGGCAGGCGGTTGTAGCCGTACAGACGGGCCAGCTCTTCGATCAGGTCCACTTCCAGGCTGATGTCGAAGCGATGGCTGGGCACTTCGACCTGCCACTGCCCGGCCTCACCGCTGGTTTTCAGGCCCAGGCCGTTGAGCAGTTGCTCGACTTCGGCGCTGTCCATCTCCATGCCCAGCATCTGGGTGATACGCTCGGCACGCAGGGTGACCGGGGCGATGTTGGGCAGGTGCTCTGGGCTGACGGTCTCGATGATCGGGCCGGCTTCGCCGCCTACGATATCCAGCAGCAGGCCAGTGGCGCGCTCCATGGCTTCGCGGGCCAGCTGCGAGTCCACGCCACGCTCGTAGCGGTGCGAGGCATCGGTGTGCAGGCCGTAGGAGCGGGCCTTGCCAGCCACCGAGATCGGCTCGAAGAAGGCGCTTTCAAGGAAGATATCCTTGGTGGTGGCCGCAACGCCGCTGTGCTCGCCACCCATCACGCCGGCAATGGCCAGGGCGCGATCGTGGTCGGCGATGACCAGCGTGTCGGCACGCAGGGCAACTTCCTGGCCATCTAGCAGGACGAGCTTCTCGCCCTCCTCGGCCATGCGCACCCGGATGCCACCGTTGATTTCAGCCAGGTCGAAGGCGTGCAGCGGCTGGCCCAGCTCGATCATCACGTAGTTGGTGATGTCGACGGCAGCATCGATGCTGCGCACGTCACTGCGGCGCAGACGCTCGACCATCCACAGCGGGGTCGGGCGTGACAGGTCGACGTTACGGATAACGCGGCCCAGGTAACGCGGGCACGCGGCCGGCGCCAGCACGTCTACCGGGCGCACGTCGTCGATGCCTGGCGCAATGGCCGGCACGGTCGGGCGGGTGACCGGGGCGCCGTACAGGGCGCCGACTTCACGGGCGAGGCCGGCCAGGGACAGGCAGTCGCCGCGGTTCGGGGTCAGGTCGACCTCGATGCTGGCATCGTCCAGGTCCAGATACACGCGGATGTCCTGGCCAACCGGGGCGTCTGCCGCCAGTTCCAGCAGGCCGTCGTTCTCTTCGCTGATCTGCAGTTCGGCAGCCGAGCACAGCATGCCGTTGGACTCGACGCCACGCAGCTTGGCCTTCTTGATCTTGAAGTCGCCTGGCAGTTCGGCGCCGATCATGGCGAACGGGATCTTCAGGCCAGGGCGCACATTCGGCGCGCCGCACACTACCTGGAAGGTCTCGCTGCCATTGCTGACCTGGCACACGCGCAGCTTGTCAGCGTCGGGGTGCTGCTCGGTGCTCAGCACCTCGCCCACCACGATGCCGCTGAATTGACCGGCGGCCGGGGTTACGCTGTCGACCTCAAGACCGGCCATGGACAGACGTGCCACCAGCTCGTCACGGGATACCTGCGGGTTGACCCAACCGCGCAGCCACTTTTCACTGAATTTCATCCTGCTCTCCTAAAGATTCGTTACGGGTGCGCGACCTAGCGAAATTGCGCAAGGAACCGCAAGTCGTTGTCGAAGAACAGGCGCAAATCGTTGACGCCGTAACGCAGCATGGCCAGGCGCTCGGCCCCCATGCCAAATGCGAAGCCCGAGAACTCTTCGGGGTCGATACCAGACATGCGCAGCACGTTCGGGTGCACCATGCCGCAGCCCATGACTTCGAGCCAACCGGTCTGCTTGCACACACGGCAGCCCTTGCCGCTGCACATCACGCACTGGATATCGACTTCAGCCGAAGGCTCGGTGAAGGGGAAGAACGACGGACGGAAACGTACCGCCAGCTCTTTTTCGAAGAACACGCGCAGGAATTCTTCGATGGTGCCTTTGAGGTCGGCAAAATTGATGTCGCGATCGATCAGCAGGCCTTCGACCTGGTGAAACATCGGCGAGTGGGTAATGTCCGAGTCGTTGCGGTACACGCGACCCGGGCAGACAATGCGAATCGGCGGCTGGGTGGACTCCATGGTCCGCACTTGCACCGGCGAGGTGTGGGTGCGCAGCAGCATGTTGGCATTGAAGTAGAAGGTGTCATGCATTGCCCGGGCCGGGTGGTGGCCGGGAATGTTGAGCGCTTCGAAGTTGTGGTAGTCGTCTTCGACTTCCGGGCCTTCGGCGATGCCGTAGCCGATATGGGTGAAGAACTGCTCGATGCGTTCGAGGGTACGGGTGACAGGGTGCAAACCACCGGAGGTCTGGCCACGGCCAGGCAAGGTGACGTCAATGCACTCGGCAGCCAGGCGAGCGCTGAGCTCGGCTTCTTCATAGGCGGCTTTGCGGGCGTTGAGCACCTCGGTAACGCGTTCCTTGGCTTCGTTGATCAGCGCGCCGACTTTGGGCCGCTCTTCAGCCGGCAGGTTGCCCAGGGTCTTCATCACCTGAGTCAGTTCGCCTTTCTTGCCAAGGAATTGAACCCGGATCTGCTCCAGGGCATTGATGTCTTCAGCGCGCTCCACAGCCTCGAGGGCTTGGGAGACCAACGCATCCAGGTTTTCCATGTACAGACTCCAGATACAAAATAGGGGAAGAGCTTACAGGCTCTTCCCCTATCTATGACGTTTAACATCCGCCGCCGACATCGACGGCGAATGATTGTCGTGGGTACTTAAGCCAGAACGGCTTTAGCCTTTTCGACAATCGCAGCAAACGCCGCTTTTTCGTTCACTGCCAGATCAGCCAGAACTTTGCGGTCGATTTCGATCGACGCTTTTTTCAGGCCAGCGATCAGGCGGCTGTAGGACAGACCGTTGACGCGAGCACCAGCGTTGATACGAGCGATCCACAGAGCGCGGAACTGACGTTTTTTCTGGCGACGGTCGCGGTAGGCGTATTGGCCTGCCTTGATGACCGCTTGCTTGGCAACACGGAATACGCGCGAGCGAGCGCCGTAGTAACCTTTAGCCAGTTTCAGAATTTTCTTGTGACGCTTACGAGCGATGACGCCACGCTTTACACGAGCCATGAGTAATTTCCTCTATCTATAACCAAAAATTAACGAAGGCGCAGCATGCGCTCGACTTTTGCAACGTCCGACGCGTGCAGCAGGCTGCTACCGCGAAGTTGACGCTTACGCTTGGTCGACATTTTGGTCAGGATGTGGCTCTTGAAAGCGTGTTTGTGCTTGATGCCGTTAGCCGTTTTCAAGAAACGCTTGGCTGCACCGCTTTTGGTTTTCATTTTTGGCATGTTCGGATACTCCGCATTCAGTTGATAAACATAACCGCAAGGCCTGCCGTGCCCTGGTGGTTATTTCTTTTTCTTGGGGGCGATGACCATCAAAAGCTGGCGTCCTTCCATCTTAGGATGCTGTTCGACGGTCCCGTATTCGGCAAGATCAGCTTCGATCCGCTTCAACAGTTCCATACCCAGCTCCTGGTGGGCCATCTCACGACCACGGAATCTCAGAGAGATTTTGGTCTTGTCCCCATCAGTAAGGAAACGTACCAGGTTGCGTAGTTTTACCTGGTAATCCCCTTCCTCCGTCCCTGGACGAAACTTGATTTCTTTGATCTGGATGATCTTCTGGTTCTTCTTCGCCGCAGCCTGCTGCTTTTTCTTCTCGAACAGGCTTTTGCCGTAGTCGAGGACTTTGCAGACAGGCGGAACGGCGTCAGCAGAAATTTCTACCAGGTCCAGTTTCGCTTCTTCAGCGATACGAAGCGCTTCTTCAATCGAGACGATGCCCAACTGCTCGCCGTCAGCGCCAATTAACCGAACCTCACGTGCCGAGATATTCTCGTTGATCGGGGCTTTCGGTGCAGCTCGTTTATCTTGTCTCATATCACGCTTAATAGTAATTACTCCGAATCTTGGCGACCACGCCGGGAAACCGCTTGCGCGAGCAGGTCCGCAAATTGGGCGACGGGCATGGAGCCCAGGTCAGCACCTTCGCGGGTACGCACAGCGACAGTTTGCGTTTCGACTTCCCGATCCCCGATAACCAGGAGATAGGGAACCTTGAGCAAGGTATGCTCGCGGATTTTAAAGCCGATTTTCTCATTTCTCAAGTCGGACTTGGCACGGAAGCCGCTTTCGGCCAGAGTTTTTTCCACTTTCTGGGCGAAATCCGCTTGTTTGTCGGTGATATTCATGATCACCGCCTGCGTAGGCGCCAGCCAGGCTGGGAATGCACCTTCGTAGTGCTCGATGAGAATTCCGACGAAACGCTCGAACGAACCGAGGATGGCACGGTGCAGCATTACTGGATGCTTGCGGCCGTTGTCTTCGGAGACGTATTCGGCGCCCAGACGGATCGGCAGGTTGAAGTCGAGCTGCAGGGTACCACACTGCCACACACGGCCAAGGCAATCCTTCAGCGAGAATTCGATTTTCGGGCCGTAGAACGCCCCTTCACCCGGCTGCAGGTCGTACGGCAGGCCGGCGCTGTCGAGCGCGGCGGCCAGTGCGCCTTCGGCACGGTCCCACAGGTCGTCGGAACCCACGCGCTTTTCAGGGCGCGTCGAGAGCTTGAGCTCGATGTCCTTGAAGCCGAAGTCCTTGTACACGTCCAGGGTCAGCTTGATGAACGCGGCGGACTCGGACTGCATCTGTTCTTCGGTGCAGAAGATGTGCGCATCGTCCTGCACGAAGCCGCGCACACGCATGATGCCGTGCAGGGCGCCCGAAGGCTCGTTGCGATGGCAAGCGCCGAACTCGGCCAGACGCAGCGGCAGCTCGCGGTAGCTCTTCAGGCCCTGGTTGAACACCTGTACGTGGCACGGGCAGTTCATCGGCTTGATGGCGTAGTCGCGGTTCTCGGACTGGGTGGTGAACATGTTGTCACCGTAGTTGGCCCAGTGCCCGGACTTCTCCCACAGCGTGCGGTCGACCACTTGCGGGGTCTTGATTTCCAGGTAGCCGTTGTCGCGCTGCACCTTGCGCATGTACTGCTCGAGCACCTGGTACAGGGTCCAGCCATTGGGGTGCCAGAACACCATGCCCGGCGCTTCTTCCTGGAGGTGGAACAGGTTCAGGCGCTTGCCGATCTTGCGGTGGTCGCGTTTCTCGGCCTCTTCGATGCGCTGGATGTAGGCGGCCAGCTGCTTCTTGTCAGCCCAGGCCGTGCCGTACACACGTTGCAGTTGCTCGTTCTTGGCGTCGCCGCGCCAGTAGGCACCGGACAGCTTGGTCAGCTTGAACGACTTGAGAAAGCGCGTATTGGGCACGTGCGGGCCGCGGCACATGTCGACGTATTCTTCATGGAAGTACAGGCCCATGGCCTGTTCGTTCGGCATGTCTTCGACCAGGCGCAGCTTGTAGTCTTCGCCACGGGCCTTGAACAGCTCGATCACCTCGGCGCGCGGGGTGACCTTCTTGATGACGTCGTAGTCCTTCTCGATCAGCTGCTGCATGCGCTGTTCGATCGCCGCCAGGTCTTCCGGGGTGAAGGGACGCTCATACGCGATGTCGTAGTAGAAGCCCTCGTCGATGACCGGGCCGATCACCATCTTGGCGGTCGGGTACAGCTGCTTGACGGCATGACCGACCAGGTGAGCGCAGGAGTGACGGATGATCTCCAGCCCCTCTTCGTCCTTGGGCGTGATGATTTGCAGGCTGGCGTCCTGCTCGATCAGGTCGCACGCGTCGACCAGCTTGCCGTCGACCTTGCCGGCCACGGTGGCCTTGGCCAGGCCTGCACCAATGGATGCGGCGACCTCGGCTACGGTTACGGCCTTGTCGAACGAACGTTGACTGCCATCGGGAAGAGTAATAGTGGGCATGGCGCCTCCTCTCCTAGTGGTGACCCCTACCAAAGGTCACGTGGGTTGGGATGAGCCAGTACGCGATTCGACCCTGTCTTTGCAATGCAAAGCCTGCCTCACAGTGGCAGAAGCCCAAGGGCCTGCCAGGGTACGAACCAGAGTGACTGGATACATATATATAGAAAGATTTGAGCGGCAAGACGAATCGGCCAAATCCTGAGCCAGGCATGCTAGCACAAAGCTTTCGGCGCGTAGGGCCATGGGCCGGGGATATGCAGAAATATTCTGAATTTAGACCGATGCGGTGAACTTGAGCGGTTTTTTTCCGCTCAGAGATTAGGAAGCGACCTACTCTAGATACACCCGACCTAATAAAGGAGTGACCGGTATGCGACTTCATTCTCTTCTGGCCTTGGCGGCCACTGGTGCCCTGCTGCTGCCGCTTGGCGCCAACGCAGGCACTGTTCCACCAGGCTACCTGACGTCCTGCGTGGCCACCGCCTCTGCCCAGCCGGGCATGACGAAACAATCCGCCGAAAAGCACTGCAGCTGCAGCGTGAATGTGATCGAAAAAAACTTTTCGGACGCAGAGATCAAAGAGCTCAACAGCACTGACGGCGTAGACCAGAAGCTCATAGACAAGGCAACCCAGCTGGTTACGAAGGCCTGCAAGCCCCAGAAATAAGGGCGCAGGCCATACAAAACTCAGTTAATTTGCGCCAGATCAGCATTCGGCACACGTAAAAGTCACCACAAGCGCAAAATTAGACTATGATGCCTCTGTGCACCTTGTTGGCCTCGGCGACACCGCACTACTGAAAAACATCATGTTTCCTGGAGATACACCCATGTCCAATCGCCAAACCGGCACCGTCAAATGGTTCAACGATGAAAAAGGCTTCGGCTTCATCACTCCACAAGGTGGCGGCGACGACCTGTTCGTACACTTCAAGGCCATCGAGTCTGACGGCTTCAAGAGCCTGAAAGAAGGCCAGACCGTCTCCTTCGTTGCCGAAAAAGGCCAGAAGGGCATGCAGGCTGCACAAGTTCGTCCAGAGTAAGTTCTGACGAATTAAAAAACCCGTCCTTGGACGGGTTTTTTTGTGCCTGCCGTTTATGCAACGGCAGGCCCGGGGCGGAATCAGCCGCAATTGACCCGGGTGACCACGCCCTTGTCGTCGGCGTTGAGGTTCAAGCGCTCGGAACGGTACTCCAGGGTGATCATGTCGGTCGGCTTGAGCACGCGGGCGATCTGCGCCCCGCTCGCCTTGCGCGCCTGCTCCAGCAGCTCGGGGGTTGCCGGCTTGCCGACGGTGAATGCGGCGTTGCTGGCATCGCAGCGACCATCGAGGTTCGGTGCTGCCGCTACCTCTGGCGCCTTGGACGATGAGCCATCGGTACTGCAACCTGCCAGAACCACGGCTGCCAACAGGCTCGCCAATGTTGCACGCGTGCGGAACATGAATCCTCCTTTCAAATACTGGAATGCTGTCTGATACGACAGTTTTAAGCACTTTTGGTTGCAAAAACGTCCCAGTCTGCCTGAGACGTGCTCGTCAGGGAAACCTCAATCGTGACCGGATTTTGCCTGAGCGCAGCGGTTCAGTAGATATCGATGTAGTCGCTGGCGGGCTTGGGCCAGTTGCTGGCCAGCACGTTGTACACCTGCATGACCCAGCGTTCGTCGTCGGCGGCAAAAGGGCCCACGCAGCCCGAGCCGGCGGCCCAGGTCTCGAGGCGAAACAGCAGGCCATCGAGCTCGCGCCCGCCGGTAATCTGCGACAGGTAGGCAATGCCGCCGCGGGTGACGCGCAACTGGTTGTGGATTCGGTCGTTGCCTTCGGCCAGCAGCTGGCGCACCTGCTGGGGGGTGAGCTGCTCGGGGGTGTTCAAGTCGATCTGCACGGGGTGTCCTCGGGCGTGCGCGGTGGCTGTGGGGTGCAGGGTACATCAGGCGGACTCTGTACGCCCTCTTCGCAGGCAAGCCAGCTCCACGGCTACCGCGCCGACCCAAGCGCCAACGACGAATCGGTACAGACGTCACGAATAGGCGAACCCAACCACCATTTAGTTTGCCTAGCCCCGCTGCTTATGCATAAGTAGCAGTGCTGGCCCTGTTGCAACATGTTTAACTTGTACCTGTTGGCGGAGCGCAATCATGCCCCCGCTGTAGACGCCAGGGCCCGGCATCTGCACCAAACAGCACGCGTATTTTCGATCGAGACCCCCATGAATAGCCCCACCCTGGACACCAACATCAAGGTCACATGGCCTGACGGCCATCGTTCCTACAGCCCCGGCACCACCGAAGAGCTGTTCATCATCGCCGCCGACCTGCTGCTTCAAGACCTCGGCCACGAAGCTGCCCGCACCTTCGTCGACCAGGTGTTCGAACGCCACTGGCCCGCGACCGAACACCAGCCCACACCCATTACTGCAATCGAGCAAGACGCTCGCTGAGCAAATCGAAAAAGCCCTGGGCATCGCCGCTCTCGATCCACATCACATTGGCCGGTAGCTCGAGCGTGCCGTACCAGTCCGCAATGGTCTGACCAAAGGTCGGGCCTTCGCGGCTATCCACGCTCATGTGAATCTGCCGGCCACTGAACAGCTCGGGCTTGAGCAGGTAGGCAATCACGCTGGCATCGTGCACCGGCCCACCCGGCAGGCCGTAGTGCGCCATGTCCCCCTTGACGTAAGCATCCAGAATATCGCCCACCAGCTTGCTGGCGTGGTTGTTCAACCCGCGAATCTGCTTCAGGCGCGCCTCGCTGGTGAGTACCTTGTGGGTCACGTCCAGCGGCAGGTAGGTGAGCTTGACCCCGCTGCGCAACACGACCTCTGCCGCCTGTGGGTCGGCGTACAGGTTGAACTCGGCCACCGGGGTGATATTGCCGCCATTGAAGTGGGCACCGCCCATCACCACCACTTCCTTGATGCCCTTGACGATCTGCGGGGCCTGAATCAGCGCCAGTGCCAGGTTGGTCTGCGGGCCGAGCATGGCAAGGGTGATGCTGCTGGGTTCAGCGCCACCGAGGGTGTCGATCAGGTACTGCACCGCGCTGCCCTGGGCCAGGCCCTTTTTCGGCTCGTGCACCGCCACGCCAGGCAAGCCCTCCTCGCCATGGATGTTCTCGGCATAGATCGGCGTGCGCACCAGCGGCTTGGGCGCGCCGGCGTACACCGGCACCTCTTCGCGCCCCGCCCACTCCCGGGCCAGCCGTGCGTTGCGCGAGGTCTTGTCGAGTCGCACATTACCGGCCACGGTGGTAATGGCGCGCACCTTCAGTTCCTCTGGCGACGCCAGGGCGAACAACAACGCCACCACGTCATCCGCGCCGGGGTCGGTATCGATGATCAGGTCGCGGGGCGCGGCCAGCACGGCAGTACTCGACAGGGCAGACATAAGCACTACACCTCGCAGCAAACGTTTGGCTTTATGGACACGTTCAGGCATCGGGCACTCCTTGTGCTCAGGGGACAACAGTCAAAAGGTCACGCCCGCCACCAGCGCGATGTTGGTATAGGGCTGGCATTCGCCGGTGCGCACGATGGCCCTGGCCTGCGCACCGAGCTGCTTGAACGCCGCATGGCTCATCAAATGGCGCGCGCCCAGCTCGCCGCGGGCATGCAGCAGCTCGATGCCTGCCAGGGCCGGCGGCCTGTGTTGCAGGGTCTCGTCGGCCAGCACGTGGCTTTCGACCTGCATTTCGGCCAGCACCGTGTGCAAGGTACTGATGAAATCCGGTATGCCGGGCGTCAGTGCAAGGTCGATCAGCTCGACACCGGCAGGCACGGGCAGGCCGGCGTCGCCGATCAGCACCACATCGCCATGCCCCAGCGACGCGATCAGGCGCGACAGGGCGATATTGAGCAACGGGGTCTTCTTCATGGCGTGCTCCCCTGCAGTTCGCTCAGATACGGAATGGAGGGCTGGGCACCGGCGCGGGTGACCGAAATGGCGGCGGCCTGCTGGCCGAAGGCAATGGCCTCGCGCTCCGACCCGCCAGCGGCCAACGCAGCGGCAAAGCCACCGACGAAGGTATCCCCGGCCGCCGTGGTGTCCAGTGGCTGCACCCGCGTCGCCGGAAAATGCGCAAAACCCTGGCCATCGGCGAACAGAGCGCCTTGCGCGCCCAGGGTGACGATCACCTTGCCCACCCCCAGCGCCAGCAGTCGGCTGGCGGCTGCCTGCGCCTCCTGCAGCGAAGCCACCGGCAGCCCGGTCAGGGCGCTGGCCTCGCTCTCGTTGGGGATCAGGTAGTCGATGTTGGCAAACCAGTCAGCCGGCAGCGGCCCGGTGGCCGGTGCCGGGTTGAGGATCACGGTCTTGCCCAGCGCCCGGCCACGGGCCAGGGTATGTGCCACGGTGGCCTGAGGTACTTCGAGCTGACAGATGATCACATCGGCAGCCTGCAGCAGGCGGTCCAGGCGCTGTACCGATGCCGGCAGCAAGTGCCCGTTGCCACCGGCCACGATGACGATGGCGTTCTGGCTGCTGGCATCCACCACGATCAGTGCCACACCACTGGAAACACCCGCCGCCGTGTCCACGCCCTGGCAATCGATGCCCTCGTCGAGCAGCGCCTGACGCAACTGCGCACCGTAGGCGTCCTCCCCCACACAGCCGATCATCGCCACCGCCGCCCCCAACCGCGCAGCTGCTACCGCCTGGTTGGCGCCCTTGCCGCCCGGCACGGTGCCGAACCACTCGCCGGCCAGGGTTTCCCCCGCCTGCGGCAGGCGCTCGGCGCGGGTCACCAGGTCCATGTTCAGGCTGCCTACCACCACTACATTCGCTTGCATGGCATGTCGGTCCTAGCGGTAATCATTGAAGAGGTCGGGACGCGGCCCGGTGGACTCGCGCAGCACGATGCTCGGTGCGACGATGCGCTGCTCTACCCCACTGCGCTGCGGCTCACCGATACGCCGCAGCAACAGCTCGGACGCCATCTCGCCCAGCTCGCGGATCGACTGCCCTACCGTGGTCAGCGCAGGGTAGACGTACTGGCTCATCTGGATATCGTCGAAACCGATCACCGACAGTTCGCTCGGCACGCAGATGTTGCGCTCGGCCGCGGCACGCAGCACGCCCATGCCGATCATGTCGTTGGCCGCGAAGATCGCGGTCGGGCGGTCGTGGCCCAGCAGTTGCGCTGCGGCGCCATAGCCGCCCAGGCTGGTGAAGTCGCTGTCCACCACGCGGCCCTCGCGCAGGGGCACCCCGGCCTGGGCCAGTGCCCGGTGAAAGCCGGCCAGGCGCATCTTGGCCACGCTGGTGTGTGCCGGACCGTTGATGCAGGCGATGTCCTGGTGCCCCAGCTCCAGCAGGTGCCGGGTGGCCAGGTAGGCCCCCTGCTCGTGGTCGATGCGCACCAGGTCGGCGTCGACGCCCGCCAGCGCGCGGTCGACGATCACCATGGGCGTGCGCACGCTGGCCAGGCTGTCGAGCAGGTCGGCCTCCTCGCCCACCGAGGCCACGATCAGACCGTCGATGCGTTTCTCCAGCAGCACGCGCAGGTAGCTGCGCTGCTTGCGCGGGTCGTCGTCGGAGTTGCACAGGATCACGCAGTAGCCATTGCGCTCGCAGCCATCCTCGATGCCCCGCGCCAGTTCGGCGAAATACGGGTTGACGCTGTTGGGCACCAGCAGGCCGATGGTGGCCGTGCAGCGCGCCTTGAGCGAGCGCGCCACCGCACTGGGCACGTAGTCCAGCTCGGCAATCGCCGCTTCTACCTTGCGCCGCACCGGTTCGCTCACCGGGCGGGTCTTGTTCAGCACGTGGGAAACGGTGGTATAGGAAATACCCGCCAGCGCCGCTACATCTTTGATGGTTGCCATTGTTCAGGTCCGCCGGCGCGCGCGCCGGCTGCGGTAAGTGTCGAGAACCACGGCGATCACGATGACCGCCCCGGTGATGATGCGTTTGGTCGGCTCGCTGGCGCCGATCTGCGCCAGCCCTGCGGCCAGCACCGAAATGATCAGCACACCGAAGAAGGTGCTGATGACCGAACCGCGACCGCCCATCAGGCTGGTGCCGCCGATCACCACGGCGGCAATCACCTGCAGCTCCAACCCGGAGCCGGCATTGGGGTCGGCGGCCTCCAGCCGCGAGATCTGGAACAGCGCCGCCAGGCCGGCCAGCAGGCCCATCAGCGAGAACACCAGAATCTTGTACGGGCGCGGATCGATGCCGGCCAGGCGCACGGCCTCTTCGTTGGTGCCGATGCCGATCAGGTAACGGCCGAACACGGTGCGGGTCAGTACCAGTTGCGCCACCACAATCACCAGCAAGGCGATGATGAAGGCCGGCGAAATGCCGAAGGCCACCGGCTCCGACAGCCAGGCAAAGGCATCACCGATGTACGCGGTGCGCGAGTCGGTGAGCTGGTAGGCCACGCCACGCGCCATTTCCAGCACACCCAGCGAGACGATGAACGAAGGGATGCGCCAGGCCACGGTGATCGAGCCGGTAAGGGTCCCGGCCAGTGCTGCGCACCCCATGCCGAGCAGTGCCGCCGGCAGCACGCTCCAGCCCCAGCCCAGAATCGCCACACTGACCGCCGACGCGGCCAGGGCCAGTACCGATCCCACCGACAGGTCGATGCCGCCGATGATCAGCACGAAGGTCATACCCACCGCCAGCACCATCAGGTCGGGGATCTGGTTGGCCAGGGTGCTGAAGGTGCCGTACGACAGAAAGTGGCTGCTCAGCAACGAGAACAGCACCACCATCGCCAGCAGCGCACCGGCCAGGCCCAGGTAGGTCCCCAGGCCGAGGTAGGTACCGCTGCGCCGGGCCGGTGGGCCAGGCGGTGTGTCTATCGGGGAGGTGTTCATGCGGGGTTCCTGGGCACTGCGTCTTGCAGCAGCGCGTCACGTTTCTGATAGCCGGCAAAGGCAGCGGCCAGTAGCTGGTCCTGGCTCCAGTGCTCACGCTCGAAGGTTTCAATCAGGCGCCCTGCCGAAAGCACGCCGATGCGATCGCAGATCAGCATCAGTTCGCGCAGGTCGCTGGACACCACCACCAGCGCCTTGCCCTGGCGGGTCAGCTCGGCGAGCAGCCCATAGATGTCGAACTTGGCGCCCACATCGATACCGCGCGTGGGCTCGTCGAACAGCAGCACGGCGCAGTCGCGCTCCAGCCAGCGGCCGATCACCACCTTCTGCTGGTTGCCACCCGACAGCTCGCCCACCGTTTGTGCGGGCCCGGCGCTGCGG
This sequence comes from Pseudomonas sp. PS01300, assembly GCF_029960155.1. Lineage (NCBI taxonomy): Bacteria > Pseudomonadati > Pseudomonadota > Gammaproteobacteria > Pseudomonadales > Pseudomonadaceae > Pseudomonas > Pseudomonas sp. PS01300. The sequence goes on from NZ_JASCPN010000005.1 coordinate 134,815, forward strand.
ATGCGCATGGCCTGGATCTGGCGCTCGGCCAGGGCACGCTCGGCAGCACCATCCACCAGGCCCGCGCGTGAGATCGCCGGCATGTTGCCCAACGCCAGGTTGGCACTGACCGACTGCGACAACAGCAGGCCTTCGCCCTTGCGGTCTTCGGTAATCAGGGCCACGCCGTGGCGCACTGCAGCCATGGGCGAATCGATGCGCACCGGGCGCAACGGGCTGCCCAGCTCGATGCTGCCGCTGTCGGCCGTGTCGGCACCGAAGATCAGGCGCAGCAGCTCGGTACGCCCGGCACCGATAAGCCCGGAGATGCCGAAGATTTCGCCGCTGCGCACCTCGAACGAGACGTCCTGCACCTTGTCGCCCCGGCCCAGGCCGCTGACACGCAGTACCGGCTCGCCGATCGTGCGGCGCCCCAGGTCGATATGCTCGCCCAGCTCGCGCCCCACCATCAGGTTGACCAGTTGCTCGCTGCTGTAGCGCTGCATCGGTTCCACGCACACCAGCTTGCCGTCGCGCAGCACGGCAATGCGCTGGGCGATGCGCTTGAGCTCTTCGAGGCGGTGGGAAATGTAGATGATCGACACACCCCGTTGCTGCAGGCGCTCGATCTGGCGGAACAGCAGCTCCACCTCGCGTGCGGTGAGCATCGCGGTGGGCTCGTCGAGAATCAGCACATGGCAGTCGCCGATCAGGTTGCGGGCGATCTCCACCATCTGCTGATGGCCGATGCCCAGCTCGCCGACCAGCGTATCGGGGTCGATCGCTTCGAGCCCCACCTGCGCCATTGCTGCGGTCGCCAGTTGGCGCAGGCGCGTGCGATTGACCCAGCCGGCGCGGCTGGGCAGGTTGTGCAGAAACAGGTTCTCGGCCACGCTCAGGGTCGGCAGCAGGTTGAGCTCCTGCATCACCATGCGCACGCCCTGGCGCTCGGCCGCGGTGCGGCTGGCGGGCTGATACACCTGGCCCTGGTAGAACATCTGCCCGGTGGTGGGGGTTTCGAGCCCGCCGATGATCTTCGACAGGGTGCTCTTGCCCGCACCGTTCTCGCCAGTCAGGGCCAGCACTTCGCCGCGCAGCAGGGACAGTTCGATATCGCCCAGCACGGGCTGGGCGTAGGTCTTGCCGATTGCACTGACCGACAACACGACATCCGCAGTCGCCGACATAAGGTGTTCTCCTGGCGCCCGCACCACGGCAGGCACCGTCAGCGGGCTAGGGCTGCTTGACCAGCTCGACCGGGGTCTGGATGACGTTGTCGGCATCCACGTCCGGCTTCTCGCCGCGCAGCATCTTCAGGGCCGCCTCGATACCGAACACCGCCTGTTTGGCGGCGTATTGATCGGCCGTGGCCAGCACGCGACCGTCGCGCAGCATCGGCTGGATCGCCTTGATGTTGTCGTAGCCCACCACCTGCACCGCGCCGACCTTGCCTGCCGCGCGCACCGCCGACACCGCGCCGAGCGCCATGCTGTCGTTGCCGGCCAGCAGCGCCTTGAGGTCGGGGTATTCGTTGAGCATGGCCGAGGCCACGGCATTGCCCTTGTCGATCTCCCAGTTGCCCGATTGCACCGAGACGATCTTGATCTTGGCTGCCTCCATGGCGTCCTTGAAACCGGCAGTACGCTGCTGGGCGTTGGTGGTGGTCGGCACGCCCTCGATGATGCCGACCTGATCGCCCACGCTCAGGCGCGTGGCCAGGTACTCGCCCACCAGGCGCGCGCCCTTGCGGTTGTCGGGGCCCACGAAGGGCACGCTGAGGTTCTTGCTCTTGAGTACATCCGGGTCGAGGCGGTTGTCGATGTTGACCACGGTGATCCCCGCGTCCATGGCCTTCTTGACCACTGGCACCAGGGCCTTGGAATCGGCCGGGGCAATCACCAGCGCGTTGACGCCGGAGACGATCATCTGCTCGACGATGCGGATCTGATTGCTGGTATCGGACTCGTCCTTTATGCCATTGGATACCAGGTCGAACTCGCCTGCGTGGTCTCTCTGGTAGGCCTTGGCGCCGTCTTCCATGGTGAGGAAGAACTCGTTGGCCAGCGACTTCATCACCAGGGCCACCTTGGGCTTGGCGGTGTCGGCATGGGCGTGGCTGAAGGGTACGGCGGTGGCGAGGGTGGCCAGCATGGCAACGGCCAGCAGGCGTCCAGCGAAGGGCAGCGTCATGGGTTCACTCCGAATCTTATGATTTTTGTCGGGTCGCAAACGTTTGCGGTTAACAACTATGGAAACGCTACCGGGTTTTGTCAAATCTGCCGACCGCCCTTCATGGCCCCAATAGTGCCGGGAATTATCCTTAAAATCTTCGGAAAACCGAACATCCGGCACCGCAATAATTCGGGTTTCCGAAAACAGTGCCGGGCAGCACGGGGCATAAGCCTAAATAAATTTCTTATAAATCAATGAATTGACGTAAACGGTCAGTTAATTGGGCAACTGGTACGCTTTCTGCTGAACTTGTGTGGGCAACACAGCAATTTCACTCATAAGGAACAATAACGATGAAAGCTGCGCTTCACTCCTTCGCTCCGGCCGCCCTGGCCCTGTTCATGTTCTTCCCTGCTGGCGCCTACGCCAAGGAAGCCGAAACCCAACAGAAACTCGCCAACGTGGTTATCCTCGCCACCGGCGGCACCATTGCCGGTGCAGGTGCCAGCGCCGCCAACAGCGCTACCTATCAAGCCGCCAAGGTTGGCGTCGACAAGCTGATTGCCGGTGTTCCGGAGCTGGCCAACCTGGCCAACGTGCGCGGCGAGCAGGTGATGCAGATCGCCTCCGAAAGCATCACCAACGAAAACCTGCTGCAACTGGGCAAGCGCGTTGCCGAGCTGGCCGACAGCAAGGACGTGGACGGCATCGTGATCACCCACGGTACCGACACCCTCGAAGAGACCGCCTACTTCCTCAACCTGGTGGAAAAGACCGACAAGCCGATCGTGGTCGTGGGCTCCATGCGCCCCGGTACCGCAATGTCGGCTGACGGCATGCTCAACCTGTACAACGCCGTGGCCGTGGCCAGCGACAAGCAATCGCGCGGCAAGGGCGTGCTGGTGACCATGAACGACGAGATCCAGTCCGGTCGCGACGTGAGCAAGTCGATCAACATCAAGACCGAAGCGTTCAAGAGCGCCTGGGGCCCGATGGGCATGGTCGTGGAAGGCAAGTCGTACTGGTTCCGCCTGCCGGCCAAGCGCCACACGATGGATTCGGAGTTCGACATCAAGACCATCAGCAGCCTGCCTGCCGTGGACATCGCCTACAGCTACGGCAACGTAAGCGACACCGCCTACAAGGCCCTGGCGCAAAATGGCGCCAAGGCCATCATCCATGCCGGTACCGGCAACGGTTCGGTGTCCTCGCGCGTAGTGCCGGCCCTGCAGGAACTGCGCAAGAACGGCGTGCAGATCATCCGTTCGTCCCACGTCAACCAGGGCGGGTTCGTGCTGCGCAACGCCGAGCAGCCTGACGACAAGAACGACTGGGTAGTGGCGCACGACCTGAACCCGCAAAAAGCGCGCATCCTGGCCATGGTCGCCCTGACCAAGACCCAGGACAGCAAAGAGCTGCAGCGCATCTTCTGGGAATACTGAGTGCAGTAGCCCGGCAGGCCGCCCTTCCTACAGCGGGGCGGCCTAACCTCTTGTAACCTCGCCACTTTTATTTTGCCCACGGTGCAGCAAAGCCTGCGCCGTGTGGTCACATGGGTTCTTTGAGCGACACGCAGTTGCGAAAAGCCTTACAGTAAAATACTGTATGCGCATACAGCAAAAACAAGGAACCTGTACCTGTGGCCACCTCCTCTGCCGCCAAGCCCGTCAGCAGCTACGAGCAACTGGGCATCCGCATTCAGAAAATCATCAACTCGCCAACCGCGCAGAAGTCCCGCGCGGCGCTGATCTTTCGCCTGGAGCACGAGTCGCCTGCCGACTGGGAGACCCTGCTCGAGGAAATCGCCGAAAACGACAACGTCACCCTGGCCTACAGGGATGACGGCGGCGTGCAGATTTTCTGGGTTGTGCCCAAGGAAGACTGAAGCCGTCGCCAGGCGCTGCCCGCCCACCCTGCTCCGACTTGTCGCCCTTCTGGGCGATGGTGTTATCCGTAGAATCTGGAAGTAATGATGTTCAAGAATCTTGCAGCTGCAGTGATGCTGCTGATGTTGTTGTGTGGCCAGGTGTTTGCTGAAACGCGTATCGGCACCTGGAACCTGGAACACCTGAGCGACCGCCCCAACAAGGACTTCAAGGCCATTGCCAAGGTCGCCAAAAATGTGGATTTTCTGGCTGTGCAGGAGCTGATGAGCGAAGCGGCCCTGGACAAGCTGGCCAGGGAACTCAGCCGCCAGAGCGGCGAGCCCTGGAGCCACATGGCCTCCGATGCGGTAGGCAGGTCTTCGTACAAGGAAATGTATGGTTTCGTGTGGAAGGACAGCAAGGTCGCCTATGAAGACGGTGCGGTGTCCTACCTGGACCGCAAGAAGATCTTCGAGCGCGAGCCCTACTCCGCGCGCTTCAAGTCACTCACCGACAATGCCTATTTCGTGGTGGCCACGGTGCATATCGTGTACGGGAAAAAGCCGTCTGACCGGGTCGCGGAAATCGATGCGCTGTCGAGCTACTGGACCTGGCTGAAGGAAGTCTACCCCGGCAACAATCACATCCTGCTGATGGGCGACTTCAACATGCCGCCCACTTCACCTGCCTGGAAGTCGCTCAATGCCGCCGCCAGACCACTGGTGGTCGCAGGCGCCAGCACGCTGTCCACAACCGACGGCAAATTCGCCAACCTTTACGACAATATCTTCGTCAGCCATTCCTCGCCGCTGAAGGTCAACAGCGTGGGCGTGTACGACTACCCGAAACACCTGGGCATGACTCACCAGCAAGGCCGGGCGAACATCTCCGATCACGCGCCGATCTTCCTGCGTGCAGAGCTGGGGCAAGGCAAGGGCACGGCCACGACCGCCGCGTCACCGGCAAGGCCCGCTGCACCCGCCAAAACCAAGGCTGCAACCGTGGCCGACGCCACCGGGCAAGTGCGCGGCAACCGGGCCAAGAAGCGCTACCACCGCCCGGACTGCCCGTCGTACAACAGCATTGCCGAAAAGAATCGGGTCGAGTTCAGCAGCGAATCTGCCGCCCAGGCAGAGGGCTACAGCATCGCCGGCAACTGCCAGAAGGCCGGCTGAGGGGATAACGGTGCAGCCTTGACGCCAAGGCTGCACCTGAAGGTCACTTGACCAGCTGGAACTGACTGGCGCCCTGCAACTCCAGACGCGGCACGCCCTTGTACTGCTCGATACGCCCTATCACGCACACCGTGCGCCCCTCCAGCGGCTGCGCCAGCAACGAGGCGAACGCCGGGCGATGCTCGCCCCATACCACCAGCCCCAACCGTCGCTTGCTGGGGAAGCTGGCACCCAGGTCGATCCAGGTCGGCTGGCCCCTGGACGACGGTTTGTAGGTCACCTTCATGATCGGGCCCAGCACCGCAGCGCTCTGCCCGATATGGTCGGCGGCCTGACGCCAGTCCAGCGGGTTGTCGCAGGTGGCGCCCTGCAAGGTGGCGGGTGACGCCGGCGCCGCCACTGCCTGGCTGACCACGGCCGAGCCTGCAACCGACTCGGTGCCCTTGAACGCAAACACCACGATCAGAACCCCGATCAGCGCAGTGAATGACATGATCGTGTACTTCATGACCGAAACCTCCTTGTTGAGCCCTTTGATCCGGCTGCCCTGCGCCTGCGCCAACTGCTGCACGCTGGCGCTCCGGCGCGTGCTCGACAGCAGGTCGTGGGCTTTTTTTCGCTCGGCATCGAGCAGTACGCTGATATCCCGAGCGCAACGCTGCGGGTGATCCCTGACATCGCGGTTGGCAAAGCGCAGCACCCGCCAGCCCTGGGAAGTGAGTGCAGACTGCCGCCGCTGCCAGTCGATGAACTCGGGGTGCGACATGCCGGTACCCGTACCGCTTTTGTCATAGCCATCGATTTCGATGGCGATGCGCACGTCTCCCTCTTCATTGATGACAAGGTCGCAGTAGCGTTGCTTGCCATCATTGTCCTTGAAGGGGTATTGCGCACTCAGCGACTCGTAACGGATGCCCGCCACGAGGCTGAGCACGTTGCTGGCGAACAGTCGTTCGTAGTCACTGCCGAACCGCGCCGCATTGGCCTTCAACCACTCGTCCTGGGTCATGTCCTGTCGTCTGCGCTGGAAAGTCGGGCCGGTGCAAAAGCACCCACTCTCGACCGATGCAGTCAAAAAGCCATAACGCAGCCGAGCCGCCGATTCTGGCCGACTCTGTAGGAAAAGTCGATTTTCAGGTGGGATCAGGCGGCGGTCATTCGGGCGCCTTCGCCGGCAAGGCCGGCCCGTGCAGCGGGTGACCGGTGGCGCTCAACATGGCTTCGCCCACTGCTGGTTTGCCCGACGCCTTCAACCCCTGGGCGGCGCCCTGGATATCCCGCGCCTCCTTGTTCTGGCCCAGCTTGAACTTGCCGACCAGACGGGTGATCTCGATCTCGAGCCCGACGATGGCCTTGAGCATGTCGCGGATGTAGTCCTTCGGCGCGTCGGACATCTTCCACGGCACGGGCTGGGATGCTTCGTGGGTGCGCGTGAGCAGGGCCACCAGGCCACGCACGTAGTGCTCGTCATCGTGCAAGGTCACGCGGCCATGGGCGTGCACCACCTGATAGTTCCAGGTGGGCACCTGTTTGTGGGTCTCGTGCTTGCTGGGGTACCAGTTGGGCGAGATGTAGGCATCGGCGCCGCGAAAGATCACCAGCACTTCATCGCCATCCTTGAGTTCGCGCCACAGCGGGTTGGCCCGCGATACGTGAGCATGCAGCACCCCCTGCGTGCCCTCCTGCGGCTTGAAGTGGAACGGCAGATGGTTGGCATCCAGCCCACCCTCGCCGTGGCTGACCAATACACCCAGCGGGTTCTGCATGATCAGTTGATGCAGCACCTCGGGGCGCGACTCGTTGAAAGACTGCGGTACGTACATGGTTTGCATCCATCCGGCACAGGGCGATGGCAAATTGTGTGGTGCAACTGGCCCATGGTATAGATCCACTATCGAACAAAATGACTGGACCAGAAAACATGGCGCGCAAAGCCAACGTGGTGGATATTCCTTCGCTGGGCACGCTGGACCGCAGCAGCGGCCAACTGGGGCGCCAACTGGCCCAGGCGCTGCGTGCGGCGATCCGGCGCGGCGACCTCAAGCCCGGCGAGGCGCTGCCCTCGACCCGCATGCTGGCCAGATCGCTGATGATCGCGCGGGGCACGGCCATCGAGGCGTTCGAGCAACTGACGGCCGAGGGGTTTCTGGAGTCCCGCGGCCGTGCCGGCACGCGGGTCGCGCACAGCCTTGAAGAGCCACCTGCCGCGCACACGACAGGTGTGGCGCGGCCCGCCGCCAGCTCGGCACGCATCGAACGCTTTGCACAACTTGCCCGCCGCTTCGGCGAGGTACCCCAGGTACCGTTCGCCGTCTCGGTACCGCTGGGCAAGGCCGCGCCGGATGATATCTGGCGGCGCCTTGGCAACCGGGTGCGCGCCCGCGGCCCGGGCGCCCCTGCCGGCTATGGCGACCCGCTGGGGGAAATCGAGCTGCGCGAGGCGGTGGTGGACTATGTGCGCAAATCCCGCTCGGTACGCTGCGAGGCCAGCCAGGTGATCATCACCTCCGGCACCCAGCAGGGCCTGTACCTGGCCTGCCAGGTGCTGCTGGACATCGGCGATTTCGCCTGGGTCGAAGACCCGGCCTACCGCGGTATCACCGCCATTCTCGAAAGCGCCGGGCACAGCGGGCAGATGGTGCGCGTACCGGTGGACGCCGAGGGCATGGACGTGGAACACGCCGTCGCCACCTGCCCCCACGCCCGCGCCGCCTTCGTCACCTCTTCGCACCAGTACCCGCTGGGCATGCCGATGAGCATGACCCGGCGCGAGGCACTGCTGAGCTGGGCCAGAACCCACAATGCATGGGTGATCGAGGACGACTACGACGGCGAGTTGCGCTATGCAGGGCACCCGTTCCCCTCGTTGCAGGGGCTGGACCCTGAACGGGTGATCTACCTGGGCACCTTCAGCAAGATCCTGTTCCCGTCACTGCGCCTGGGCTATGCGATCGTGCCGCCGGACCTGGTGGACGCCTTCTGCGGTGCCCGCGTGCTGATGGACCGTCATCCGGCCAACGCCGACCAGCAGGTACTGGCGGCCTTCATCAACGAAGGCCATCTGGACCGGCACATCCGCCGCATCCGCGGTGTGTACGCCACCATCCACCGCCAGGTGAACGAAGCGGTGGCGCGCTGGCTGGAGCCTGAGTTGGCCTGGCTGCAACCGACCGACCAGGGCATGCACCTGGTGCTGTGGCTGGCAGCCGGTATCGACGACAGGCAGGTAGCGGACCAGGCCGCAGAGGCCGGGGTGGTGGTGCGCGCGGTATCCCCCATGTATGCGGGGCCGCACGGCAGGCCCGGGCTGGTGCTCGGCCTGGGTGGGTTCAGTGGCGAAGCCATCGATGCGGCGATGCAGCGCCTGGCACGGGTGATCGAAAGCGCCAGCGTTCAGGCCAGCGCCTGCAGGTAGGCGCTGGCCTGCTGATAGCGCTGCAGGCGCGCGATGTCTTCGGGGCCGGGCATGGCGATGCGCGAAAGGTCGCTGTTGTCGGCAAGGTCGGCAAGCTTTACCACCCGTGCCAGCGGGTCGCTGCCCAGCCGCGCGACGAAGGCCTCGTAGCTTTCGTCATCGCGCCGGCTCAGCGCCTGCACCGCCGCCAGTATCTTCAGGGCGAAGCCTTCGCGGGCCAGGTCCGACAAGCTCATGCTGGTATCTTCGAGCACGTCGTGCAGCACCGCGACGATGCGCTGTTCGGTGGTCTGCACCCTCAGCATCACCCGCAACGGGTGCAGGATATACGCAGTGCCGCCCTTGTCCTGCTGCCCTTCATGGGCCCTGGCGGCAACCGCAATGGCTCGCTCCAGTGTGGACATAAGCCCCCTCCTCTAACCCTCGCGCCGTCGCAGGCGCGCCATGCTGCAGGCATCGGTGAACACACCGTCACGTAAAGCATAGTCGCGCAAATGCCCTTCCACCTCGAAGCCGTGGCGCCGGTACAGCGCCAGTGCCGGCTGGTTATCGGCGTAAACAGTGAGTTCGACGCGCTGCAGGCCCATCCAGTTGTCCGCCACCTCAAGCACCGCCGACAACAGCCGTGTGCCCACCCCCTGCCCTTGCCAGGCCGGGGCGACGCCCATGCCGATGCCGCCGCAATGACCGCGACGTACACGAATGAACTGCTCGAGCGTACAGCTGCCGATCACCTCGCCTTGATGTAAGGCCACCAGAAACACCATTCGTTCGTTGTCGGTGGCGATGCGTTTGCGCCACAGGTCGGCGCTCTGATACGGCATCTGCAGCACCTGCCGCGCCACCTGCGGGTGGTTGTACAGGGCCGTGAGCCCCTCGACGTGCTGTTCGGTACAACGTTGAAGGGTAATGGCGAAGGGCGAATCACTCATGACGGCTCATCCTTGAAGACAAGCCGTGAGTGTAAGAGGCGCCGCCGCGTGCTGGCTAGCGCTCGGCGCCGTGCTGGATGACCACCGAATCGGTACCCAGGCGCGCCATCACATCGTTCTTGCTGGCCAGGGCCTCCTCTTTGGTCGGGTAAGGGCCCAGCAGTACCACCGGCTTGCCGTCGCGGTACACCACCGAGGATGGAATCTGTTTTTCGATCAGGCGCGCGGTCATGTCGCTGAGGGCGCCCATGTTCGGGCCCTGGATGATCTCGACGTCCCAGCCTTCGGGCGCGGGCTGGTCGGCCAGGGCATCGGCACGGCGCTGCAGGTCGGCACCACCGCAGATTTCGCGGATGCGCAGGTCGCCGCCGGTTTCGTCGATGATGATCTGGTAGTCGTCGCCCTGCTTGATGGCCACGTAGCTGCGGTAAGGCTGGAACACACCGGCCGCGTCCTTGCCACGGAACTGGCCGCAGATATCGCCCTGCTTGTTGAATCGCACGTTGGCGAACTTGGCCGTCTTCGGGTTATCCAGATGCTCGGCAACCTGCTTGTGTACCCGTTCGGCATCGTTGTCACAGCCGGCCAGGGCCAGCACTGCCATTACCACCGCCACTTTGCGCACGCGTCTATCTCCAGGTTTCAAGCGGCGGATTTTAGCATCTGTGCAAGGCCGGGGGTTACAATCGCCCGGCCTTGAACTTCCATAGGGCATTCCATGCGCCAGGTACTGCTGATTATCGACGTACAACCCTCGTTCAACCCGCCGCAATGGCTGGTAGACGGCATAGCATCACTGATCGGCCGCATGCCGTCGGTGGCGAGCGTGGAGCGCCATGATGAATCGGTGACCCCGTTTCAACGTCAGCTGGGCTGGCAACCGGCGGCGCACGACCAGAGCCTGGTGGCGGCAGATCGTATCTTCATCAAGCATGGCTACGCCCCGACGGCCGAGATGCTGGATTACCTCAGGCAATTGAACCCCGAGCGCGTGCTGGTGTGCGGCATACAGACCGACACCTGCGTGCTGGCGGCGGGGTTCGCGCTGTTTGATGCGGGGCTGCAGCCGACCCTGATCAGCGACCTCACGGTAGGGTCGTCGCTGGATCGGTCGGGGCAGTTGGGGGTGAGCCTGTGGCGGCATCATTTCGGGCACGTGGTGAGCACGCAACAGTTGCGGTGAAGGCTTCGCCGGCAAGGCCGGCGAAGCGGCCAGCACAAGCGATCCCTCATTCGCGGATGCAATCCACCGTATACACGTCCCCCACCTCATGCTGCAGCCCGTGCACATCGGCCACAAACCCGGGGAACCCACGGTCGAACGCCCGTGCAAAGCTCAGGTAGTCGATGATCGAGCGTGTCGACTCGGTAAAGCGCTCCCCGGGCATGATCAACGGAATCCCCGGCGGGTACGGCACCAGCATCACCGCCGCCACCCGCCCGATCAGGCGCTCGATCGGCACCGCCTCGACCTCACCGCGCACCAGCTTGTCATACGCATCCCCCGGCTTCATCACCACCTCGGGCAAACGCGTGTACAAGCGCTTGAGCTGCTTGGCCGTGGCGTTGGCGCGGTAGCATTCGTGCAACTGCTCGCACAGGTCGCGCAGGCCCATGCCGTGGTAGCGCAACGGGTCCAGTTGCGCCACGCACGGCAGGCTCTGCAGCAGCGCGGTATTGGCGTCGTAGTTGCGCTTGAACTCCAGCAGTTCGGTGAGCAAGGTGCTCCACTTGCCCTTGGTGATCCCCATCGAGAACAGCACCAGAAACGAATACAGGCCGGTCTTCTCCACCACCAGCCCGCGCTCCCACAGGAACTTGCTGACCACTGCCGCAGGAATACCATGCTCGCCCAGGCTGCCGCCCGCATCCAGCCCCGGCATCACCAGCGTGACCTTGATCGGGTCGAGCAGCACGTAGTCTTCGCTCACATCGCCAAAACCGTGCCATTCGGCCTGGGGTTGCAGCAGCCAGTCCTCGGTCGCCACGCGGTGAATGCCACCCACCTGCGGCGGTTGCCAGATACTGAACCACCAGTCGTCGTCGGCCAGGTGCTCGCGCAGGTTGGCCAGCGCACGCCGGAAGCTCAGCGCCTCGTCGAACATTTCCTGCAGCAGCGAGCGCCCAGCCGGGCCTTCCATCATCGCCGACGACACGTCCAGCGAGGCCAGGATGCTGTACTGCGGCGAGGTGGAGATATGCATCATGAACGCCTCGTTGAATCGATCACGGTCGAGCTGGCGTGCACCGCCGTCCTGCACGTGGATCATCGAGGCCTGGCTGAACGCGGCCAGCAGCTTGTGGGTGGAATGGGTGCTGAACACCAACGGGCTGTCGGCACTGCGCGAAGTACCCATGGCGTAACGCCCGGCAAAGAATTCATGAAACGCCGCGTAGGCGTACCAGGCCTCGTCGAAATGCAACACCTCGACACTGTTGCCCAGCACCTGCTTGATCATCTCGGCGTTGTAGCACAGCCCGTCATAGGTGGAGTTGGTCACCACCGCCATCTTCACCCGCGGCTCGCGCCCTGCGGCCAGCGGGTTGGCCTCGATCTTGGCCTGGATCGCCTCGCGGCTGAACTCGCTCAGCGGGATGGGGCCGATGATGCCCAGCTCGTTGCGCTCCGGACACAGGTACAGGGGGATTGCGCCGGTCATGATGATTGCGTGCAACACCGACTTGTGACAGTTGCGATCCACCAGCACCAGGTCGTCACGCCCGACCATCGAGTGCCAGACGATCTTGTTGGCGGTGGAGGTGCCGTTGATCACGAAGAAGGTGTGGTCGGCGCCGAAGTTGCGCGCCGCACGCGCTTCGGCCGCCGCCAGGGGGCCGGTATGGTCGAGCAGCGAACCCAGCTCCGGCACCGACACCGACAGGTCCGAACGCAGGGTGTTCTCGCCGAAGAACTGGTGAAACGCCTGGCCCACCGGGCTCTTGCGATACGCCACGCCACCGCCATGGCCCGGCGTGTGCCAGGAGTAGTTCGATTGCGCGGTGTGCTGCACCAGGGCCTTGAAGAACGGCGGCAGCAGGCCGTCCAGGTAGTTGTGCGCCGCCCGCGCCACTTGCCGGGCCAGAAACGGCACGGTGTCTTCGAACAGGTAAAGGATGCCGCGCAACTGGTTCAGTTCGCTCATGGCGTCGGCCGGGGCGTTCTCCAGGGTCACCTGCTCGCCCAGTGCGAAGATCGGCAAGTGCGGTGCGCGCACCCGCGCCAGGCGGATCAGCTCGACCATGTTCTGCAGCAGGTGGGTGTTTTCCCCCGCGCCTTCGGCCGCAATCAGCATGCAGGCCAGGCCGTGGTGGGTGGCCGCTACCAGGCGGCCCTCGGCGTAGTCCACCGCCGGCAGAATGGTAAAGCCGTCCTGGGCCAGTTCCTGGGCAATGCCGCGCACGCGATCACCGGCCACACTGTCGGCCTTGATATCGCGGTGCACGATGAGTATCGGAAACTTGAGGTCCTTGTACATGGGCGCCGGCACCTTCTGAGCGACAGGCCGTGAGGCCGTTCATTTCAGGGTAGAAGGTCGGCGCCAGGTACGCGGCGGGATTTGCTTCAGCGGGCCTCGAGCAGTTGCTGCCACAAGGCGGGGCCACCGGTGGATTTTGCCACTGCTTCAAGGCGCGCCATGTGCGCTTGCAGCTCTGCCTCGGTGGCCGGGATGATGCGCCCCGGCTGACGCCCCACCAGCCGACGGATCTCGCTGCCCTGGCTGGACTGGCCTTCGCCCTCGCTGTCGCTGCCGGCCAGTGACAGGCTGGTCTGGCCGCCGGTCATGGCCAGGAACACGTCCGCCAGCAACTCGGAGTCGAGCAACGCGCCGTGCAGTTCGCGGCCGGAGTTGTCTACGCCATAGCGTTTGCACAAGGCATCGAGGCTGTTGCGCTGGCCGGGGTGACGCTCGCGGGCCATCAGCAGGGTGTCGAGCACCTCGCAGTGCTGTGCGATATCGGCGCGATCGTGCTGGCCGAGCATCGCGAATTCGTTGTTGATGAAACCAACGTCGAACGCCGCGTTGTGGATGATCAGCCGCGCGCCCTTGATGTACTCGAAGAACTCGTCGGCGATTTCGGCGAAACGCGGCTTGCCCACCAGGAATTCGTCGGTGATGCCGTGCACCCCGATCGCGCCTTCGTCGCTTTCGCGGTCGGGCTGCAGGTACACGTGGAAATTGCGTCCGGTCATGCGCCGGCCGACCAGCTCGATACAGCCGATCTCGATGATGCGGTGACCATCGGCCACCGGCATACCGGTGGTTTCGGTGTCGAGCACTACCGACCTGTTGTTCTGCATCTCCACGTCGGTCATCTCCTGCCGCGTACTGCCTGAATATTGAAAGCGGCGAATTTTACCTCACCCGGGGCAGGATGTGGCGAATTCGCTAAAGGGAGGGTTCAGCGTTGCTTGCGCAGATCGTCGACGCCGCGGTTGGCCAGCTGGTCGGCACGCTCGTTGCCGGCGTGACCGACGTGCCCGCGCACCCACTGCCATTTCACGTTGTGGCGGTTGACCTGTTCGTCGAGCTGCTGCCACAGGTCGGCGTTCTTGACCGGCTCCTTGGCGGCGGTCTTCCAGCCACGCTTCTTCCAGTTGACCATCCACTCGGTGATGCCTTTCATCACGTACTGCGAGTCGGTCACCAGCAGCACATCACACTGGCGCTTGAGCGCCTCGAGGCCCTTGATGGCGGCCATCAGTTCCATGCGGTTGTTGGTGGTTTCGCGCTCGCCGCCCCACAGCTCCTTTTCGACGCCCTTGCAGACCAGCAGCGCGCCCCAGCCGCCCAGGCCAGGATTGCCCTTGCAGGCACCATCGGTGTAGATCTCGACGCTTTCGACGCTTTCGCTCATGTACAGCCTTTATTCATCATTGAAGGTGCGGCCCTCGGGGTGAGGCGTGCGCCGGTTGACCTTGGCCATCGGCAACGGCAGCAGCTTGCCCATCGGCTCGCGGCGCACCTGGCGCAGCGGGCGCAGGCCCACCACCATCTTGCGCGCCACCAGCACGTACACACCGCCACCGGATATCTGCCAGCGCCCGGCAGCACGCTCCCAGCCAGACAACCGTGCCTGCCAGGCCGGCGAGGCAAGCGGCGGACGATAGCACCCGAAGCGGCGTTTCTCCAGCGCGAAGCCCAGCAGGTTGAGCCAGTCGCCCACCCGCGACGGCGAGATGCAGCGCGCCTTGCGCAACGCATCATGGGCAAACACCCGGCGCAGGCCCCAGGTGCTCCAGGGGTTGATCCCGACGATCAGCAGGTGCCCGCCAGGGCGCACGCTGCTGGCCGCCTCGCGCAGCAGGCCGTGGGGCGAGAGGCTGAAGTCCAGCCCGTGCTGCAGCACCACCACGTCGGCGGCGTGCTCGCTCAGGGGCCAGGCCTGCTCTTCGCACACGATCTCGACGCCCGGCAGCGGCGCCCCCAGGCGCACGTTGCGTTGCACCTGCGGGGCATTGGGCGGTGCCTCGGCGCAAGGGCCGTAATGCACCAGGTAGCCACCGAAGAAGCGCCCCAGCTCCTCTTCGAGCAGGCGCTGCTCCCCGGCGAGCAGCTGCTGGCCCAGCGGGCCGGCGAACCACTCGCGCGCCTGGCTGATCAGCTCGAGCCACTGCGGGTCGGCCTGGGCAAAGGCTTGATCGGTCATTGCTGTCTCCCTTGGAAGGTTCTCGACAACGCACATAGCTACTAAGATGCACCCATGTCCACCGTTTGGCGAATCGCACGATGATACAGATACAGGCCCTGCCCGCTTTCAGTGATAACTACATCTGGTTGTTACAAGATGCCGTGAACCAGCGTTGTGCGGTGGTCGACCCGGGCGATGCCGCCCCCGTGCTGGCCTGGCTGCAGGCGCATGCCGACTGGCAACTGACCGACATTCTGATCACCCATCACCACCACGACCATGTGGGCGGCGTTGAGCAGCTCAAGGCGCACACCGGCGCCCGCGTCAGCGGCCCGGCCAACGAACGCATACCCGCCCGCGACCAGGCCCTGAACGACAATGACCGCCTCGAGGTACTGGGGCTTGATTTCCAGGTGTTCGCCGTACCCGGCCACACCCTGGGGCACATCGCCTATTACTGTGCCCAGCCGCAGTTGCCGATGCTGTTCTGTGGCGACACGCTGTTCGCCGCCGGCTGCGGGCGCCTGTTCGAGGGCACGCCGGAGCAGATGCATCACTCGCTGGAGCGCCTGGCAGCGCTGCCGGCGGCCACCCAGGTGTATTGCGCCCACGAATACACCCTGAGCAACCTGCGCTTTGCCTGTGCGGTCGAGCCGCAGAACCCGCACGTTATCCAACGCTTCGAAGACGTTACCGCACTGCGCGCGCAAGATCGAATCACTTTGCCCTCCACCATCGCGCTGGAGAAGCTGACCAACCCGTTTTTGCGGGTAGCAGAAACATCCGTTAAACAAAAAATAGACGAACGGGTGGGCCGCATAAACCCTACGCCCAGTGCTGTTTTTGCAGGGTTGCGGGCCTGGAAAGACACGTTCTAAACAGGCGCTGTGAAGGTCGGAAAATTCTCAAAGGTTGACCGATGGGGGGTGCCTTTCTAGAATCGCCCGACATTTTTGCCCGGAACTTTCCCCCAGCCAATGTCGTCCCCTAGCCGCAGAACCTTCAATTCCGTTGCCCTGACGCGCCTGGCCCAAGCCAGTGCGCTGGCCCTGGCCGCCACCCTCGTGGGCTGCCAGAGCACGCGCCAGGTCGATGAATCCGATAGCGTTCGCGCGCACAACTTCCAGGCGCGGATCAAGCAGAAACCGATCTTCGTGCATGACAAGAAGCCGGTCGAGCCAGCCGTGGCCCAGGACGTCTGGGAACGCATGCGCCAGGGCTTCCAGTTGCAGGACGGCATTGCGGTGAACCCGCGCATCGAGCAGCAGCGCCTGTGGTTCGCCAGCAACCCTTCGTTCCTGGAAGGCGCCGGCGACCGCGGCAGCCTGTACATCCACTACATCGTCGAGCGTCTTGAAGAGCGCGACATGCCGCTGGAGCTGGCCCTGCTGCCGGCAATCGAAAGTGCCTACAACCCGATGGCCTATTCCCGCGCCCACGCGGTGGGCCTGTGGCAGTTCATCCCGTCCACCGGGCGCTACTTCAACCTGCGCCAGACGCGCTTCTACGATGGCCGTCGCGACATCACCGCCTCGACCAACGCGGCGCTGGACTACCTGACACGCCTGCACGACATGTTCAACGGCGACTGGCTGCTGGCCCTGGCGGCCTACAACGCCGGTGAAGGCACGGTCAGCCGCGCCATCGAGCGCAACGAGAAGCTCGGCCTGCCAACCGACTACTGGAACCTGCCGCTGCCCAAGGAAACCCGTGACTACGTGCCAAAGCTGCTGGCCCTGTCGCAGGTGGTACTGACACCGCAGGCGTATGGAGTGAACCTCAACCCGATTGCCAACGAACCCTACTTCGAAGCCGTGGCGATCAAGGACCGGCTCGACCTGTCGCGGGTCGCCGCACTGGCCGAGATCGACGAAGACGAACTGTTCCAGCTCAACCCGGCCTTCAAGAAACGCATGACCGTGGACGGCCCGCAGCAGTTGCTGGTACCCACCGCCAAGGCGCAACTGCTGACCACCAGCCTGTCGAACATGAAGCCCGAAGAGCTGCTCAGCCTGCAGCCGAAAAAGGCGGTATTCGAGGCAGCCCTGGCCGAAGCCTCGACGCCGGTGCGCAACAGCCGCTACCGGGTCAAGCGTGGCGACAACCTGGGCAGCATCGCCCGGGCCAACAAGGTCAGCGTCAAGGACCTGCAGCGCTGGAACAAGCTGCGCGGCAACAACCTCAAGGTCGGCCAGACCCTGGTGATGCAAGGTGCGCAGCCTGCCAGCGCGGCCGGCAACCAGAAGAAGCCTACCCAGTACAAGGTGCGCAAAGGCGATTCGCTGTACATGGTGGCCAAGCGTTTCAACGTTGAAATGCAGCATCTCAAGCGCTGGAATCCGCGCAGCGGCCACGCCCTCAAGCCCGGCCAGACCCTCACTGTTTACCTGCCGCACTGAGACCCGGGCCAGGCCTGCCTGGCCGCGGCCCCGGCGATCTCCGGGGCTGCCCTTTTTCCTGCCGATACAAGCTGTTACTGTAGCCGGAATAAAGCCCAAGCCCGGATCGGATCGCCGACTTGATACGTCCCCTCCTGTTGCTGTCATTCAGCCTGGCCTTGAGCTTTCCCGCGGGCGCGACCATCAGCGAAAGTCACGGTTACGCCCAGTTCGGCACGCTCAAGTACCCAGCCAAATTCACCCATTTCGATTGGGTAAACCCGCAAGCGCCCAAAGGCGGCACCTTGCGCGCCATGGCATTCGGCACGTTCGATACCCTCAACCCCTATACCTTCAAGGGCTCAAGCCCGGTCACCACGCCCAACTTCCTGCAGTACGGGGTGAACGAGCTGAACGAGACCCTGATGGTGGGCACCGGCCAGCGCGACCCCTCCGGCGATGAAGCCACCTCCAGCTACGGGCTGATCGCCCGTTCGGTGGAGTACAGCGAAGACCGCAGCTGGGTGGTGTTCAACCTGCGTCCCGAGGCACGCTTTCACGATGGCCGGCCGATCACCGCCGCCGACGTGGCGTTCTCCTACCGCACCCTGCTCAAGGAAGGCCACCCGCTCTACCGCACCAACCTGCAGGAGGTGCAGCGGGTCGACATCCTCAACCCCAAGCGCATCCGCTTCGTGTTCAAGCGTGCCGGCAACCCGCTGCTGATCTTGCGCCTGGGCGAAATGCCGGTGCTGCCCCAGCATTACTGGAAAGGCCGCGACTTCAAGGCCACCACCTTCGAACCGCCACTGGGCAGCGGCCCGTACCGCATCACCCAGGTACAGCCAGGTCGAAGCCTGGTGTTCGAGCGGGTCAAGGACTACTGGGGCAAGGACCTGGCAGTCAACCGCGGCAAGTACAACTTCGACCGCGTCGAGTTCGAGTTCTACCGCGACAGCGATGTGGCCTTCGAGGCCTTCAAGGCGGGTGAGTTCGATGTCTACATCGAGCACCAGGCCAAGAACTGGGCCACCGGCTACAACTTCCCCGCTGTGCGTCGTGGCCAGGTGATCCAGGCGCAGATCGCCCACCAGATCCCGACCCAGACCCAGGGGTTGTTCATGAACAGCCGGCGCGCCGCCTTCAGCGACGACCGCGTGCGCCAGGCGCTGGGCCTGATGCTGGACTTCGAATGGACCAACCGCACCCTGTTCAGCAGCGCCTACAAGCGCGCCAGCAGCTACTACCCCAACAGCGAGTTCAGCGCCACCGGCCTGCCGGTGGGCAAGGAGTGGCTGCTGCTGGCGCCGTACCGCGACCAACTGCCTGCCGCCCTGTTCACCCAGCCCTACAGTGTGGGCAAGACCAACGGGCGCGGTATCGACCGCGATACCCTGCGCCAGGCCCTCAACCTGCTCGGCCAGGCAGGCTGGAAGCTCAGCGGCCAGCGCCTGCTCAACAGCAACGGGCAGCCGCTGAAGCTGGAAATTCTGCTGGTGAACCCGAACCTGGAGCGGATCCTGCAACCTTATGTCGAAAATCTTGCCAGCATCGGTATCGACGCGCGCTTGCGCACGGTAGACCGGGCCCAGTACAAACAACGGCTGGACCAATTTGATTTCGACATGATTCTGATGACCCTGAACCAGACCCTGAGCCCGGGCCTTGAGCAGTGGCTGTATTTTCATTCCAGCCAGGCCGCCACCAAAGGCAGCAAGAATTACGCGGGCGTGAAGAGCCCGGTGGTCGACCACCTGCTAGAGTCCCTGCTCAATGCACAGAGCCGCGACGACCAGGTGGCTGCGGCGCGCGCCCTCGATCGAGTGCTGCTATGGCAGCACTACATGGTTCCCAACTGGTATCTCGACTATCACCGCCTGGCCTACCGCAACCGGTTTGCCTTTGTCGCCACGCCGCCCTACACCCTGGGGCTGAACAGCTGGTGGCTCAAGCCCACGGAGAACGCCCAATGATGCCATTGCCGTGCCTGCGCCTGATCGCAGGCGGCCTGCTGCTGGCCAGCCTGAGCCTTCAGGCCCTGGCCGCCCCGCAACATGCAGTGACCCTCTACGACGAAGCGCCCAAGTACCCGGCCAACTTCAAGCATTTCGACTATGTGAACCCCGACGCGCCCAAGGGCGGCACCTTTCGCCTCAACGGCTCCGGCAGCTTCGACAGCCTCAACCCCTTCATCAACAAGGGCGTGCCGGCCGACAACATCGATCTGGTATACGACACCCTGGCGCGCAACAGCCTTGATGAGCCATTCACCGAATACGGGCTGCTGGCCAGGCAGATCGAAAAAGCCCCCGACAACAGCTGGGTGCGCTTCTACCTGCGCCCCGAGGCGCGCTTTCAGGATGGCCATCCGGTTCGTGCCGAAGACGTCGTGTTCACCTTCAACACCCTGGTCACCAGCGGCGCACCGCTTTACCGCGCCTACTATGCCGACGTCGACGAAGTGATCGCCGAAGACCCGCTGCGTGTGCTGTTCAAGTTCAAGCACAAGGGGAACCGTGAACTGCCGCTGATCCTCGGCCAGTTGCCGGTGCTGCCCAAGCACTGGTGGGCCACCCGCGACTTCACCAAAGGCAACCTGGAGATCCCCCTGGGCAGCGGGCCGTACAAGGTCGCCGAGGTCAAGGCCGGGCGCTCGGTCCGCTACGTGCGCGACCCCGACTACTGGGGCAAGGACCTGCCGATCAACCGCGGCTTCTACAATTTCGACACCATTCGCGTCGACTACTACCGCGACAATACCGTGGCGCTCGAGGCGCTCAAGGCCGGCCAGTTCGACTACTGGCTGGAGGTCAGCGCCAAGAACTGGGCCACCGCCTACAACATCCCGGCAGTTCGCCAGAACCGCCTGATCCGCGAAGAGATCGCCAACGGCAACCCGACCGGCATGCAGGGCTTCGTGTTCAACCTGCGCCGCCCGATCTTCCAGGACGTGCGCGTGCGTGAGGCACTGAGCCTGCTGCTGGACTTCGAGTGGACCAACAAGCAGCTGTTCAATGGCGCCTACACCCGCACCACCAGCTACTTCGAAAATTCCGACATGGCGGCCAGCGGCCTGCCGGATGCGGCCGAACTGAAACTGCTGGAACCGCTGCGCGGGCAGATCCCCGACAAGGTGTTCACCGAAGCGTTCAAGAACCCGGTCACCGATGGCAGCGGCATGATCCGCGAGCAGCAACGCCAGGCCTACAAGCTGCTGCAGGAAGCCGGCTGGCGCATCCAGGACGACAAGATGGTGGATGCCCAGGGCAAGCCGGTGGTGATCGAGTTTCTGCTCGCCCAGACCGAGTTCGAGCGCATCCTGCTGCCCTACAAGCGCAACCTGGCCGACCTGGGCATCGAGCTGAACATTCGCCGGGTGGACGTATCGGAGTACATCAACCGCCTGCGCTCGCGCGACTTCGACATGATCGTGGGCGGCTTCCCGCAATCCAACTCGCCGGGCAACGAGCAACGCGAGTTCTGGCAGAGCGCGAGCGCCGACAAGCCCGGCAGCCGCAACTTCATGGGCCTCAAGGACCCGGCCGTGGACACCCTGGTGGACGGCCTGATCAATGCCGACTCGCGCCAGAGCCTGATCGAACACACCCGTGCCCTGGACCGCGTGCTGCAGTGGGGCTACTACGTGGTACCCAACTGGCACATCAAGACCTGGCGCGTGGCGTACTGGAACCATATCGGCCACCCGGCCACGCCGCCCAAGTACGACATCGGCATCAACACCTGGTGGATCAAGCCGGATGTGAAACCGGTGGTGCCGGGGGCCGCAGACGCCGCCCCAGCCGATGCTGCCCCAGCGGGCGAGGCACCTTGACATGCTGGCCTATATCTTTCGCCGCCTGTTGCTGATCATCCCCACCCTGCTGGGTATCCTGATCATCAACTTCGTGATCATCCAGGCCGCGCCCGGCGGCCCGGTGGAACAGATGATCGCCAAGCTCGAGGGCTTCGACGGCGCCACCAGCCGCATCGCCGGTGGCGGTTCGGAAGTATCCGTGGCCGGCTCCAACTACCGTGGCGCCCAGGGCCTGGACCCTGCCCTGGTCAAGGAAATCGAGCGCATGTACGGCTTCGACAAGCCGGCGCCGGAACGCCTGTGGATCATGATCAAGAACTACGCCCGGCTGGATTTCGGCGACAGCTTCTTCCGCGACGCCAAGGTCATCGACCTGATTGCCGAGAAGATGCCGGTGTCGATCTCGCTGGGGCTGTGGAGCACGCTGATCATGTACCTGGTGTCGATCCCCCTGGGCATCGCCAAGGCTACCCGGCACGGCAGCCACTTCGACGTGTGGACCAGCTCGGCCATCATCGTCGGCTATGCGATCCCGGCATTCCTGTTCGCCATCCTGCTGATCGTGCTGTTTGCCGGCGGCAGCTACCTGGACTGGTTCCCCTTGCGCGGGCTCACCTCGAACAACTTCGATGAACTGAGCACCACGGGCAAGATCCTCGATTACTTCTGGCACCTGACCCTGCCGGTGACCGCGCTGGTGATCGGCAACTTCGCCACCATGACCCTGCTGACCAAGAACAGCTTCCTCGACGAGATCAACAAGCAGTATGTGATCACCGCCAAGGCCAAGGGCCTGAGCCCCAACCGGGTGCTCTACGGGCACGTGTTTCGCAACGCGATGCTGCTGGTGATCGCGGGCTTCCCCTCGGCATTCATCGGCATCTTCTTCACCGGCTCGCTGCTGGTGGAGGTGATCTTCTCCCTCGACGGCCTGGGCCTGATGAGCTTCGAGGCGGCCATCAACCGCGACTACCCGGTGGTGTTCGGCACGCTGTTCATCTTCACCCTGCTGGGCCTGGTGGTGAAGCTGATCGGTGACCTGACCTACACCCTGGTCGATCCGCGTATCGACTTCGACAGCCGGGAGCACTGAGATGACCCTATCCCCTCTCAACCGCCGCCGCTTCGAACGCTTCAAGGCCAACCGCCGTGGCTGGTGGTCGCTGTGGCTGTTCCTGATCCTGTTCGGGCTGAGCCTGGGCGCCGAGCTGATCGCCAACGACAAGCCGCTGGCGGTGCGTTACGACGGCGAATGGTACTTCCCCGCCCTCAAGCGCTACCCCGAGACCACCTTCGGCGGCGAGTTCCCGCTGGAGGCCAACTACAAGAGCCCGTACATCCGCGAGTTGCTGGCAGCCAAGGACAGCTGGGTGCTGTGGGCACCGATCCCGTTCAGCTACCAGAGCATCAACTACGACCTGAAGGTGCCCGCCCCGGCCCCGCCCTCGGCGCAGAACCTGCTGGGCACCGACGACCAGGGCCGCGACGTGCTGGCGCGGGTGATCTACGGCTTTCGCATCTCGGTGCTGTTCGCCCTGACGCTGACGGTGTTCAGCTCCATCATCGGGGTGATCGCAGGCGCCCTGCAGGGCTTCTATGGCGGCTGGGTCGACCTGGCCGGGCAGCGCTTTCTGGAGATCTGGTCGGGGTTGCCGGTGCTGTACCTGCTGATCATCCTGGCCAGTTTCGTGCAGCCCAACTTCTGGTGGCTGCTGGGCATCATGCTGCTGTTCTCGTGGATGAGCCTGGTGGACGTGGTGCGCGCCGAGTTCCTGCGCGGGCGCAACCTGGAATACGTACGCGCGGCGCGGGCGCTGGGCATGCAGAACGGCGCGATCATGTACCGGCACATCCTGCCCAACGCGATGGTCTCGACCATGACCTTTTTGCCGTTCATCCTGACCGGCGCCATCGGCACCCTCACGGCGCTGGATTTTCTCGGCTTCGGCCTGCCACCGGGCGCGCCGTCGCTGGGCGAGCTGGTGGCCCAGGGCAAGTCCAACCTGCAGGCGCCGTGGCTGGGCATGAGCGCCTTCGCGGTACTGGCACTGATGCTCAGCCTGCTGGTGTTCATCGGCGAGTCCGCCCGCGATGCCTTCGACCCGAGGAAATGAGATGAGCAACGACACCTTGATCGAAGTGCGCGACCTGTCGGTGGAGTTCGTCACCGGGGCGCAGCAGCAACGCGTGGTCGAAGGCATCAGCTTCGACATCCGTCGTGGCGAGACATTGGCACTGGTGGGCGAAAGCGGCTCGGGCAAGTCGGTGACCGCGCATTCCATCCTGCGCCTGCTGCCCTACCCGCTGGCCCGCCACCCCAGCGGCAGCATCACCTACGAAGGCCAGGACCTGCTCAAGCTGGAAGAAAAACAGATGCGGCGCATTCGCGGCAACCGCATCGCGATGATCTTCCAGGAGCCGATGACCTCGCTCAACCCGCTGCACAACATCGAGAAACAGATCAACGAGATTCTCATGCTGCACAAGGGCCTGCGCGGCAAGGCGGCCACCGAGCGCACCCTGGAGCTGCTGGAACTGGTGGGCATTCCCGACCCGGTCAAGCGCCTCAAGGCCCTGCCCCACGAGCTGTCGGGCGGTCAACGCCAGCGGGTGATGATCGCCATGGCCCTGGCCAACGAGCCGGAGCTGCTGATCGCCGACGAACCGACCACCGCGCTGGACGTCACCGTGCAGCTGAAAATCCTCGAATTGCTCAAGGACCTGCAGGCGCGCCTGGGCATGGCGCTGCTACTGATCAGTCACGATTTGAACCTGGTGAAAAGAATTGCCCACCGCGTATGTGTCATGCAGCGCGGTTGCATCGTCGAACAGGCGTCGTGTGACGAATTGTTCCGTGCCCCGCAGCATACGTACACGCAAATGCTGCTCGGTGCCGAGCCCAGCGGCAAGCCTGCCGACAACCCGGTGGGCCCGCCGCTGCTCGAGGTCGAGGACCTGCGCGTGTGGTTCCCGATCAAGAAGGGCCTGCTGCGCAAGACCGTGGACCACGTCAAGGCGGTGGACGGCATCAACTTCAGCCTGCCCCAGGGCCAGACCCTGGGCATCGTGGGCGAGAGTGGTTCCGGCAAGTCTACCCTGGGCCTGGCGATCCTGCGGTTGATCGGCAGCCATGGCGCGATACGCTTTGAAGGCCAGGCGCTGGACGGCCTGACCCAGCAACAGGTGCGGCCGTTGCGCCGCCAGATGCAGGTGGTGTTCCAGGACCCCTTCGGCAGCCTGAGCCCGCGCATGAGCGTGAGCGATATCGTCGGAGAGGGCCTGCGCATTCATCGGATTGGCACGGAGGCAGAGCAGGAACAGGCGATCATGGAGGCGCTCGAGGAAGTAGGACTGGATCCGCAAACCCGGCACCGCTACCCTCACGAGTTCTCCGGTGGCCAGCGACAACGTATTGCCATTGCCCGGGCACTGGTATTGAAACCGGCGCTGATACTGCTGGACGAGCCCACTTCGGCGCTCGACCGGACCGTTCAGCGCCAGGTGGTGGAACTGCTGCGTACGCTGCAGACCAAGTACAACCTGACCTACTTGTTCATCAGCCATGACCTGGCGGTGGTCAAGGCGCTCAGCCACCAGTTGATGGTGGTCAAGCAGGGCAAGGTGGTGGAACAAGGTCCGGCTACGGGTATTTTCAGCGCCCCGCAACATCCCTATACACAGCAGCTGCTGGAAGCCGCCTTTTTGGCCCCCACAGCTGTCGATTAACCTGAAGAGGAACAACACATGGGTTTTCTCGCCGGTAAGCGCGTACTGATCGTCGGTGTCGCAAGCAAACTGTCCATCGCATCCGGCATCGCTGCCGCCATGCATCGCGAGGGTGCAGAACTTGCCTTCACCTACCAGAACGAAAAGCTCAAGGGCCGCGTCGAAGAGTTCGCCGCTGGCTGGGGCTCCAGCCCTGAGCTGTGCTTCCCCTGTGACGTTGCCAGCGATGAAGAAATCGCCAAGGTCTTCGAAGAACTGAGCAAGAAGTGGGACGGCCTGGACTGCATCGTGCACTCCGTAGGCTTCGCGCCGGGCGACCAGCTCGACGGCGACTTCACCCAGGCCACCACCCGTGATGGCTTCCGCATTGCCCACGACATCAGCGCCTACAGCTTCGTGGCCCTGGCCAAGGCCGGTCGCGACATGATGAAGGGCCGCAATGGCAGCCTGCTGACCCTGTCGTACCTGGGCGCCGAGCGCACCATGCCCAACTACAACGTGATGGGCATGGCCAAGGCCAGCCTGGAAGCCGGCGTGCGCTACCTGGCGCGCAGCCTGGGCCCGGAAGGCACTCGTGTGAACGCCGTTTCGGCCGGCCCGATCCGTACCCTGGCAGCCTCGGGTATCAAGAACTTCCGCAAGATGCTGGACGCCAACGAAGCGCAGACCCCGCTGCGTCGCAACGTCACCATCGACGAAGTCGGCAACGCCGGCGCGTTCCTCTGCTCGGACCTGGCGTCGGGCGTGAGCGGTGAAATCATGTACGTGGACGGTGGCTTCAACACTACCGCCATGGGCGACCTTACCGAGTAAGGTTGGCAGGATGGGAAAAGGCCGCTGATGCGGCCTTTTCTTTTGTCCGGGATCTGGCCATTCGCCGGCAAGGCCGGCTCCTGAAGAGGTTGCGATCCCTGTAGGAGCCGGCCTTGCCGGCGAACGCCCCCGTACAACCAACACAAAAACAGAAAGGGCCGCATCAGCGGCCCTTTCCGTTTACAGCAGCATCACTCAGTAACGGGTGATGTCCGCCT
Organism: Pseudomonas sp. PS01300; assembly: GCF_029960155.1. Taxonomy (NCBI): domain Bacteria; kingdom Pseudomonadati; phylum Pseudomonadota; class Gammaproteobacteria; order Pseudomonadales; family Pseudomonadaceae; genus Pseudomonas; species Pseudomonas sp. PS01300. The sequence goes on from NZ_JASCPN010000005.1 coordinate 160,933, forward strand.
TCTCTTCCAACTGCTTGCGGTACGCAGCGAAGTCCTGCTGGCCAGCACGCGACGCCAGGAAGCGACGGTAGGCCGCCTTCTCTTCGTCACTTGCCGCAGCACCTTCGTTGACGCCGTTCAGGCGCAGGACCACAAAGCTGCCGTCGTTCAAGGTGACGCTACCGAAGGTCGGCTTGTCCTTGGCTTGCGGCTTGCTCATGCGGAACACCGCCTGCAGCTCGGCCGGGTCGATGGCCTCCTGGTTGCGTGTGACCGCTTCCTGGACCTTCCAGCTCTGACCTTCCTGGCTGGCTGCCAGTTCGACCTTGCCGTCGCGCAGGCCGGCGATCAGCGCCTCGCCCTTGGCCTTGGCCGCCGCACTGGCGTGCTCCCTGGCCAGGTGCTTGCGAATGCTGTCGCTCACCACTTCCAGCGGCAGTTGCTCAGGCTTGCGGTGCTCCTTGACACGGATGACCACGACCGTCTCCGGGTCCAGCTCGATGGCGGTGCTGTTGGCACCCTCTTCCAGCACTTCCGGGCTGAACGCCGCCTGGATCACTGCACGGTTGGCCGTGATGCCATCGCCACCTTCACGGCCGAACGGCGCCGAGGTGTTCAGCTTCAGGCCAAGCTCCTGGGCCGGCTGGGCCAGGTCGGAGGCTTCGAACGCCGAGTCCTCCAGCTGCTTGGTCACTTCGACGAAGCGCTGTTCGACCTGCTGGGTCTTGAGCTCACGGGTCAGCTTGTCTTTCAGGCTGGCGAAGGTCGGCACTTCAGGTGCCTGCACATCCAGCAGCTTGATCAGGTGCCAACCGAAGTCGGTACGCACCGGCGCCGATACCTGGCCCTTGTTCAGCGCATACAGCGCCTCTTCGAAGGCCGGGTCGTAGACGCCCTGGCCGGCATAGCCCAGGTCACCACCCGTGGCGGCAGAGCCCGGGTCCTGGGAGAACTCCTTGGCCAGCTTGGCAAAGTCTTCGCCTTTGTCCAGACGCTGCTTGATCTCTTCGATGCGGGCCTTGGCCTGGGCATCGTCAAGCTTGTCGTTGACTTCGATGAGGATGTGCGCGGCATGACGCTGCTCGGCCAGGTTGGCGATTTCCTTCTGGTACAGCGCCTGGAGCGCCTCGTCGTCGACCTTGACCTGGTCGAAGAACGCGGCCTTCTTCAGCTCGATGTAGTCGATGACCACCTGATCGGGGCTCATGAACTCCTTGGCGTGCTCGTCGTAGTGCGCCTTGATCTCTTCGTCGGTGACCTTGACCGCGGCCGGGTCGGCCTTGAAGGTCAGCGAAGCGAAATCACGGGTCTGCTTCTCCAGGCGGGCAAATGCCTCGACCTGCGAATCGGTAACAAAACCGCTGCCGGCCAGGCCAGCACGCAGTTGGCCGATCAGCATTTCCTGCGCCAGCATGTCGCGGAACTGCAGGCGACCGTAGCCCAGCTGACGAATCACCTGGTCGAAACGCTCGGGGCTGAACTTGCCGTCAACCTGGAACTCCGGCGTTTGCAGGATGACCTGGTCAAGCGCGGCTTCGGAGAAGCTGAACTTGGCATCCTTGGCGCCCTGGAGCAGCAGCTTGCGCTCGATGAGGCCCTTGAGTGCTGCTTCACGCAGCATTTTTTCATCCAGCAGGGAGGCGTCGAAATCCTTGCCCAGCTGTTGCATCAGTTGCCGACGTTGCATGTCGACAGCCTGGCTCAGCTCATTCTGGCTGATGGTGTCGCCATTGACCTTGGCAGCGTCCTGGCTATGGGTGGTGGCCTGGAAGATGGCATCGAAGCCGGTCAGCGCCATCAAGGCCACGATGACACCGATGATGGTCTTGGCAATCCAACCTTGTGAATTGTCCCTGATATTTTGAAGCATGCGTCCCCCAGAAACGGCCGTACTAAATAAACAACCGCGGAGCGTGGGTAGAGTCCTGATAGAAGAAAGGCGCATCCGAGGATGCGCCTTCTCGTAACTGGCGAAGCACACGGGAATCTGTTTTTGCGATTCCCCGTGCTGCGCTACCAGACCAGGCGAAACCCGACCCGGTTAGGCGAAGCCTGAAAGAGACGCCTTAGTTGACGGCTTCTTTCAGTGCTTTGCCGGCCTTGAAGCCTGGCTTCTTGGCAGCAGGAATTTCCAGAGTCTTGCCGGTTTGCGGGTTGCGACCGGTACGGGCAGGACGATCGGTTACCGAGAAGGTACCGAAACCGACCAGCACCACGGAATCACCGGCTTTCAGGGCGCCGGTGACGGATTCGATGACTGCGTCCAGCGCACGGCCGGCAGCAGCTTTCGGGATATCAGCAGATGCGGCAATAGCGTCAATCAGTTCCGACTTGTTCACTCTAAGTCCCCTTATCTCTATTTGAGTTTGTTTCTAAGTATGTAATGAAAAGCAAAACGATTGCCGGGTGGCCCACCGACAAGTGGGCGCCGCTTTATAACAAGGGCCCGAATTAACGTCGTGGAGGCCCCCCAGCCAAATACGTACTAATGGGTACTGATTCGTTCCTTGGAATCGCTGTCGCGCTTTTCATCCTTGGCGACAATCTCGGGAGCCACATCTGGCAAGGGCTCCGGGGCGTATTGCAGCGCAATTTGGAGGACTTCGTCAATCCATTTGACAGGTTTAATCTGAAGATCCTGTTTAATATTGTCAGGAATTTCCTTCAGGTCGCGCACATTCTCTTCTGGAATGATCACGGTCTTGATCCCGCCGCGGTGTGCTGCCAGCAGTTTTTCCTTCAAACCGCCAATGGCCAGCACCTGACCACGCAGGGTGATTTCCCCGGTCATGGCCACATCGGCGCGCACCGGAATCCCGGTCAGGGCCGACACCAGTGCAGTGCACATGCCGATGCCAGCGCTCGGGCCGTCCTTGGGGGTAGCCCCTTCCGGCATGTGAATGTGGGTGTCGCGCTTCTCGTGGAAGTCGGCAGGGATCCCCAGGCTGCGTGCACGGCTGCGCACCACGGTCTGCGCGGCAGTGATCGACTCGACCATCACATCGCCCAGCGAACCGGTCTTGATCAGTTGACCCTTGCCCGGAATCACCGCGGCCTCGATGGTCAGCAGCTCGCCGCCCACCTGGGTCCACGCCAGGCCGGTTACCTGCCCTACCTGGTCCTGCTGCTCGGCCAGGCCGTAGCGGAACTTGCGAACGCCCAGGTAATGCTCCAGGTTGTCACCATCGACCTTGACGGCCACCTGCTTGAGCCCGGCATGTTCCTTGACGACCTTGCGGCAGATCTTGGCGATCTGGCGCTCCAGGCCCCGCACACCGGCTTCGCGGGTGTAGTAGCGGATGATGTCGCGGATGGCGGCAGTGTCGATCTCCAGCTCGCCCTTCTTCAGGCCGTTGGCCTTGATCTGCTTGGGCGAGAGGTACTTGACCGCAATGTTGATCTTCTCGTCTTCGGTGTACCCCGGCAGACGAATCACTTCCATCCGGTCGAGCAGCGCCGGCGGGATATTCATCGAGTTGGAGGTGCACAGGAACATCACGTCCGACAGGTCGTAATCGACCTCCAGATAGTGATCGTTGAAGTTGTGGTTCTGCTCGGGGTCGAGCACTTCGAGCAGTGCCGAGGCCGGGTCGCCACGCATGTCGCTGCCCATCTTGTCGATTTCATCGAGCAGGAACAGCGGGTTGCGCACACCCACCTTGGTCATCTTCTGGATCAGGCGACCTGGCATCGAACCGATGTAGGTACGGCGGTGACCGCGGATTTCTGCCTCGTCACGCACGCCACCCAGGGCCATGCGCACGAACTTGCGATTGGTGGCGCTGGCAATGGATTCGGCCAGGGAGGTCTTGCCCACCCCCGGCGGGCCGACCAGGCACAGTACCGGGCCGCGGATCTTCTTCACGCGCTTTTGCACGGCGAGGTATTCGAGGATGCGTTCCTTGACCTCGTCCAGGCCGTAGTGGTCGGCATCCAGAATCTCTTCGGCCTTGGCCAGGTCAAGGCGCACCTTGCTCTGCGCCTTCCACGGCACCTGCACCAGCCAGTCGAGGTACGAGCGCACCACGGTGGCTTCAGCCGACATCGGCGACATCTGCTTGAGCTTGTTCAGCTCGGCCTGGGCCTTGGCGTAGGCATCCTTGGGCAGGCCGGCAGCGTCGAGGCGCTTTTTCAGCTCTTCGACTTCGTTGTGGCCTTCGTCGCTGTCGCCGAGCTCTTTCTGAATGGCCTTCATCTGCTCATTCAGGTAGTACTCGCGCTGACTGCGCTCCATCTGCTTCTTGACCCGACCACGGATGCGCTTCTCGACCTGCAACAGGTCGATTTCGGCATCCAGCAAGGCCAGGACGTGCTCGACCCGGGCGCCCAGGTCGATGATTTCGAGAATTTCCTGCTTCTGCTCGATCTTCAGGGCCATGTGGGCGGCCATGGTGTCGACCAGGCGCCCCGGCTCGTCGATGCTGTTGAGCGAAGAGAGGACTTCAGCGGGGACCTTCTTGCCCAGCTGCACATACTGTTCGAATTGCGACAGCAGGCTGCGCACGAAGACCTCGGACTCGCGATCGGCGGCCTCGACTTCGTCGATCAGCGCCACATCGGCGCGAATATGCCCGTCGACTTCGACAAAGCGCTCAACCGCACCGCGCTGCTCGCCCTCGACCAGCACCTTGACGGTGCCATCGGGCAGTTTGAGCAGTTGCAGTACGGTTGCAATGGTGCCGACACGGTACAGGGCATCTTCACCTGGATCGTCATCAGCTGGATTCTTCTGGGCCAGCAGGAGGATCTGCTTCTCGCCCGTCATCGCGGCCTCGAGGGCCTCGATGGACTTTTCACGCCCCACGAACAGCGGGATGACCATGTGCGGGTAAACGACGACATCGCGCAATGGCAAAAGAGGCAAGTCGAGGGTTGTCTTCATGATTTCGCCTCTACAGCGGCCTTATGGCCGTAATCCGATGGAAATTTGAGCATGGAGTTAATGTGGGGGCAGGCCCGCAAAAAAACAAGCTCTGCGACAGGAAAAGCAAAGGGGCCCGTAGGCCCCTTGCTGGTTTGCTGCCGTCACCCGACTCAGGCGTCGGGTGCAGCCTTGGCTTGCGGCTCGCTGTTCTCGTAGATCAACAGCGGCTTGGACGAGCCATCGATGACGCTCTCGTCGATCACCACCTTGCTGACATCCTTCTGCGAAGGAATCTCGTACATGGTGTCGAGCAGGATGCCTTCGAGTATCGAACGCAGGCCACGGGCACCGGTCTTGCGCTCCAGTGCCTTGCGGGCCACCGACTTGAGCGCATCGCTGCGGAACTCCAGGTCGACGCCTTCCATCTCGAACAGCTTGCCGTATTGCTTGGTCAAGGCGTTCTTCGGCTCGGTGAGGATCTGCATCAGCGCAGCCTCGTCGAGCTCGTCGAGGGTTGCCAGTACCGGCAGGCGGCCGACGAACTCGGGAATCAGGCCAAACTTGACCAGATCGTCCGGCTCGACTTCACGCAGCGACTCGCCAACCTTCTTGCCTTCTTCCTTGCTGCGAACTTCCGCACCAAAGCCGATGCCACCGCGGGTGGAACGGTTCTGGATGACCTTTTCGAGGCCCGAGAACGCACCGCCGCAAATGAACAGGATGTTGCGCGTATCGACCTGCAGGAACTCCTGCTGCGGGTGCTTGCGGCCACCTTGCGGTGGTACCGAGGCAACCGTGCCCTCGATCAGCTTGAGCAATGCCTGCTGCACGCCTTCGCCCGAAACGTCACGGGTGATGGACGGGTTGTCCGACTTGCGCGAGATCTTGTCGATTTCGTCGATGTAGACAATGCCCATCTGGGCCTTTTCCACGTCGTAGTCGCACTTCTGCAGCAGTTTCTGAATGATGTTCTCGACATCTTCACCGACATAACCCGCTTCGGTCAGCGTGGTGGCATCGGCAATGGTGAACGGCACATTCAACAGACGCGCGAGGGTTTCGGCGAGCAGGGTCTTACCCGAGCCCGTCGGTCCGATCAGCAGGATGTTGCTCTTGCCGAGCTCGACATCGTCGTTCTTCTTGTCACGTTGGTTCAGGCGCTTGTAGTGGTTGTACACCGCTACGGCCAAGACTTTTTTCGCGCGCTCCTGACCAATGACGTACTGGTCCAGGATGCCGCTGATTTCTTTCGGCGAAGGCAATTTATGCGCGCTGCTCTCGGCCTGGGCTTCCTGCACCTCCTCACGGATGATGTCGTTGCACAGGTCGACGCACTCGTCGCAGATAAAGACCGAGGGGCCGGCAATCAACTTGCGTACTTCATGCTGGCTTTTGCCGCAGAAGGAGCAATAGAGCAATTTGCCGTTGTCCTCGCCGTTACGGGTGTCAGTCATTCGATCGATCCAATCCGGTAGGCTTGCAACACAAGATGAAGGCAATTGCGGGCTTTTTCAAGTCCACAGGTGGCGGGAAGGCCCGGCCACCCGCTTGGCTGCCTATCAAACAGGCCGCTTGTGGAGCACCGAGTCGATCAGGCCGTATTCGGCAGCACGCTCGGCGCTCATGAAGTTGTCGCGGTTGGTGTCACGCTCGATGGTTTCGAGGTCCTGCCCGGTGTGATGGGCCAGCAGCTCGTTCAGACGCGAACGGATCTGCAGGATTTCCTTGGCGTGGATCTCGATATCCGAGGCCTGACCCTGGAAGCCACCCAGCGGCTGGTGAATCATCACCCGCGAGTTCGGCAGGCAGAAACGCTTGCCATGGGCACCGGCAGCCAGCAGGAACGCGCCCATGGAGCACGCCTGACCGATGCAGGTGGTGGAAACGTCGGGCTTGATGAACTGCATGGTGTCGTAGATCGACATGCCTGCTGTCACCGAACCACCCGGCGAGTTGATGTAGAGATGGATGTCCTTGTCCGGGTTTTCCGCTTCAAGGAACAGCAATTGCGCTGCGATCAGGTTGGCCATGTAGTCCTCTACCGGGCCGACCAGAAAGATCACCCGCTCCTTCAACAGGCGCGAGTAGATGTCATAGGCGCGTTCGCCACGAGCGGATTGCTCGATAACCATCGGGACCAGGCCGCCTGCGGCCTGGATGTCAGAGCTCTGCTGATAATAAGAATTGCGGGACATGTCCTGCACTCACTCCCAAATAGTCATGTCTTGAATACGCACAAGCCAGCTCGAAGGCTGGCTTGTGGTGTTTTCCTACAAGAGAAGGAAATCAGTCAGCGGCAGGTGCCTGCACCGGCTTGACAGCTTCTTCGTAAGAGACCGATTTGTCGGTCACAGTCGCTTTCTGCAGAACAGTATCCACAACTTGTTCTTCCAGCACAACCGAACGGACTTCGTTCAGCTGCTGGTCGTTCTTGTAGTACCAGGCCACGACTTGCTCAGGCTCCTGGTAGGCCGAGGCCATTTCCTGGATCATTTCGCGAACGCGGTCTTCGTCTGGCTTGAGGTCGAACTGCTTGACCACTTCGGCGACGATCAGGCCCAGCACGACGCGGCGCTTGGCTTGCTCTTCGAACAGCTCTGCCGGCAGTTGCTCAGGCTTGATGTTGCCACCGAACTGCTGAACGGCCTGCACGCGCAGACGGTTCACTTCGTTTTCCAGCAGGGCCTTTGGCACTTCGATCGGGTTGGCAGCCAGCAGGCCGTCCATTACCTGGTTCTTGACCTTGGTCTTGATGGCCTGGCGCAGTTCACGCTCCATGTTCTTGCGAACTTCGGTGCGGAAGCCTTCGATGCCGGTTTCCTTGATGCCGAACTGGGCGAAGAACTCTTCGGTCAGCTCAGGCAGTTTTGGCTCGGAAACGCTGTTGACGGTAACGGTGAACTCGGCGGCTTTGCCAGCCAGGTCCAGGTTCTGATAGTCCTCGGGGAAGGTCAGGTTCAGAACGCGCTCTTCACCGGCCTTGGCGCCGACCAGACCTTCTTCGAAGCCTGGGATCATGCGGCCGGAACCCAGCACCAGCTGGGTGCCCTGGGCCGAACCACCGGCGAACACTTCACCGTCGACCTTGCCGACGAAATCGATGTTCAGCTGGTCTTCGTTCTGGGCAGCACGGTCGGTCGCTTCAAAGCGAACGTTCTGCTTGCGCAGCACTTCCAGCATGTTGTCCAGGTCGGCGTCAGCCACTTCGGCGCTCAGGCGCTCGACGTTGATCGACTCGAAACCGGCAACGGTGAACTCAGGGAACACTTCGAAGACGGCAACGTATTCCAGGTCCTTGCCCGCTTCGAGCGACTTCGGCTCGATCGACGGCGAACCGGCCGGGTTCAGCTTCTGCTCGACCACGGCTTCGTAGAAGGAGGACTGGATCACATCGCCTACTGCTTCCTGGCGAGCGTCAGCACCGAAACGGCGCTTGATTTCGCTCATTGGAACTTTGCCTGGACGGAAGCCAGCGATCTTGGCCTTTTGGGCGGTCTGCTGCAGACGCTTGTTGACCTGGCTCTCGATACGCTCAGCCGGCACGGTGACGCTCATGCGGCGCTCGAGAGCGGAAGTATTTTCAACAGAAACTTGCATGGATATTCCTCGTTGCACAGACGTTAGCCGGCGATACCGACTCCAGAATCAAGGGCAAGCATTCTAGTGACTCAAACACCAGAAGTCACCCCGTTCAAATCAAGGAGAACAGGCCGCGGCACATTTGAATTTCGCACAACTGCCCCGAAGCCTCTTGCCCGGGCGCCGGAACCCGCCGTTGAAGGCGTTGCGGCCTGACCGGCGGGCATCCTGATGCCCAGTGGAGGCTATGGAACAGAAACTTTTCAACACACTACCGCGCCTCAGGGCGCAGCATCTTCAATTTCGTTGAACTCGCAGTATTCCTGCCAGCTCAGGCCCAATGTCTCGGCCACTTCGCGGTGCACTTCAAGACGCATCTCGCGCAGTTGTTCGGGCGACTCGGCAATCAACTCCAGGGTCAACTCCCAGGCTTGAAGGCCACGCTCCTGCGCGTGATCCTCGAACGCCCACTGGATCTGCTGCTGTTGCTCGTGGGCATTGAGCCCGGCTATCTCTTCGAGCAACTGCGGGTTTGCCTGGGCAAATCGCTCTAGCGCGACCGCCTGGCGTGATTCTTTTGCAATCATGGTGCATTCCTTCCTGCGGCCGATAACCCGGCCACTGCTTCAACCGCCTGAAATCTATCAGCTTTGGCTTATTTGTCACTAGCCAGGGTGACATCGGCGACAGGTGAACAGCAGAATGCCGCGCACCTTAACATCTGGCCCTGTGCCACCCAAGCGCTGCAGCAAATCAACAAACGGCCGCCCGGTTTCTGCCAGACTCACCGGCGTCTTCTTTTCGGATACCTGCATGAATCACGAATTGTTCTGGGTCCTTGGCCTGCTGTTCAGCGCCGTCGCGCTGTTTGTCATCAATCGCCCGCGCATGGACGTGGTGGCGCTGCTGGTGATCGTCGCCCTGCCCCTGCTCGGCATCCTGAGCGTGCAGGAAGCCCTGGCCGGCTTCAGCGACCCCAACGTGGTGCTGATTGCCGCGCTGTTCGTGATCGGCGAAGGGCTGGTGCGCACCGGTATTGCCTACCGCATCGGCGAGTGGATGGCCGAACGCGCCGGCAACAGCGAAACTCGCCTGATCGTGCTGCTGATGGTGTCGGTGGCAGGCCTGGGCTCGGTGATGAGTTCGACCGGCGTGGTGGCGATCTTCATCCCGGTAGTACTGAGCATCGCCGCACGCATGAAGGTGTCGCCCAGCCGGCTGATGATGCCACTGGCCTTCGCCGGGCTGATCAGCGGTATGCTCAGCCTGGTGGCCACGCCTCCCAACGTGGTGGTGCACAGCGAGCTGGTACGCCACGGGGAAACCGGTTTCAGCTTTTTCAGCTTCACCCCTTTCGGCCTGGTGATCCTGGTGCTGGGGGTGGGCTACATGCTGCTGACGCGCAACTGGCTGGGCAGCGCGACGCGCAAGGACGGCAGCACCGAAACCCGCCGCACCCTGCTCGACCTGATCATCGACTACAAGCTGGCCGGGCGTGAACGACGCCTGCGGGTCAGGCCCCATTCGCCGCTGATCGGCCACAGCCTGAGCGAGCTGAAGCTGCGCACCGAGCACGGTGCCAACGTGGTCGGCATCGAGCGCCAGCACAAGTTCAGCACCCGCGTGATCAGCCCCGACTCCAGTACCCTGGTGCACGAAGGCGACGTGCTGCTGCTTGACCTGTTCTCGCCCAAGGACGACCTGCGCAACCTGTGCCAGACCATGCGCCTGGAGCCTCTGCACTTCAAGGCCGCCTACTTCATCGACCAGTCGCGCGAAGTGGGCATGGCCGAAGTGGCGCTGCCACCGGGCTCGCAGTTGATCGGCAAGAACCTGCTGGAGCTGACGTTCCGCAGCCGCTGGGGGCTGAACGTGGTGGGCCTGCGTCGCGACCAGGCGGCCATCGACGAGCAACTGGTGGAAGAAAAGCTCAAGCTGGGCGACACCCTGCTGGTGATCGGCACCTGGAAGGCGATTCGCCAGCTGCAGACGCAACCGCGGGACTTTCTGGTGCTGAGCCTGCCGGCGGAAGTGGACAACGTGGCCCCGGCCCTGAATCAGGCGCCTTATGCGCTGATCAGCCTGGCGGTGATGGTGGGCCTGATGATCAGTGGCCTGGTGCCCAACGTGATCGCCGCGCTGATCGGCTGCCTGTTGATGGGCGCCAGCCGCTGCATCGACATGGAGAGCGCCTACCGGGCGATCCACTGGCAGAGCCTGATACTGATCGTGGGCATGCTGCCCTTTGCCCTGGCGTTGCAGAAAACCGGAGGCATCGCCCTGGCGGTGGACGGCCTGGTGGGCGTGCTGGGCGGTGCCGGGCCCTACGTGATCCTCGCCACGCTGTTTGCGATCACGGCGTTGATCGGGCTGTTCATTTCCAACACCGCAACAGCGGTACTGATGGCGCCGGTTGCGATCACCACCGCACAGCAACTGGGCGCATCGCCCTACCCGTTCGCCATGATCGTGGCGCTGGCCGCATCCGCCGCGTTCATGACGCCGGTGTCGTCGCCGGTGAACACCCTGGTGCTGGGGCCGGGGCAGTATCGCTTCGCCGACTTTGTGAAGGTGGGGGTACCGTTCACGATCCTGGTGATGATTGTGAGCGTGGTGATGGTGCCGTGGATTTTTGCTCTGTAGACGGCGGTGCTGCCTTCGCCGGCCATGCCGGCTCCTGCAGGAGCCGGTTTGGCGGCCACAACCCACTAACAATAACAATTATCATTTGAGAAATAATCTCGTTATACTCCGCAGCCTCATCAGCCCTGCACCGATCGCACTCGATGGAATCCAGCCCACACGCCCCTGCCAGCGCCCATGCGTACCTGCAGACGCTGTACACCGATCACCATCGCTGGCTACGCCAATGGCTGCGCAACCGTATGGGTTGCCCGGAGTCGGCGGCTGACCTGGCCCAGGACACGTTCCTGAGCATCCTGGCCTCCAAGGACCTGTTCAGCATCCGCGAGCCGCGCTCGTTCCTGTCCACCGTGGCGCGGCGCCTGATGGCGAACGTACACCGGCGCCGACTGGTGGAGCAGGCCTATCTCGAAGCCCTGGCCAACCTGCCCGAAGCCGTGGAGCCCTCGCCCGAGGTGCGCACCCTGGCCCTTGAAGCCCTGACCCTGCTGGACAGGCTGCTCGACGAACTGCCGGCCAAGGTCCGCGAAGCGTTTCTGCTGTCGCACCTGCAGGGTCTGAAAATCGCCGAGATCGCCGAGCGCCTGCAAGTCAGCACTCGCTCGGTGAAGCTGTACCTGGTGCGCGCCAACCAGCACTGTTTTTTTGCGCAACTGCCATGAGCACACCGCAACCGGCCTTCAAGCCCCGCACCACCCGTGAGGCTGCCCACTGGCTGACCCTGTGGATGGACGGCGACCTGCCGCCCGAGCAGGCCCAGGCCTTTGCACGCTGGCGCGCCGCCGACCCGGACAACGAACGCGCCTGGCTGCATATAGAAAGCCTGCGCGGTCGCCTGGCCGGGCTGGAGCCCACCGCCGGCTACCGCAGCCTCAGTCACGGCGGCAGCAGTCGTCGGAGGGTGGTCAAGGCATTGCTGCTGCTTGCCCTGGCCGGCGGCACCGGCGGCCTGGCCTACCGCGAGCCCTGGCGCAGCGGTGCGGGCCTGGCCTACCACAATGGCGCCAGCGCCCCTCGACACATTACCCTGGCCGATGGCAGCCAGCTGACCCTGGATGCCGACAGCACGGTGGAGGTGGACTTCACCCCCACCCAGCGCACCCTGCACCTGCGCAGTGGGCGGCTGCTGATCAGTACCGGGCATGATGACGCGCAGCGCCCCTTCAGCGTGAAGACCGCCCAGGGCAGCGTCCTCGCGCTGGGCACCCGGTTCGTGGTGCAGGTGCAGCCCGAGCGCACCGATGTGCAACTGTTCGAAGGCGCGCTGAAACTCAGCCCGCTGCACACCACGCCACAGCGGCTCAGTGCCGGTGAGCGCACACGCTTTACTGCCATGCGCATCGACGACAGCACCCGGGTGGGCCGCGAGCCTTCATGGGGCGTAGGTGCACTGGAGGCCGACGACATGCGCCTGGGGCACTTCATTGCCGAACTGTCGCGCTATCGCCCCGGCCTGTTGCGCTGCACCAGTGAAGTGGCCGACCTGCGCATCTCGGGGGTCTACCCGCTGGCCGACAGCGATGCGGTACTCGACGCGCTGACCCAGTCGCTGCCGGTCAGCATCAACCGGCGCTCGCGCTACTGGGTCACGGTCAGCGCCCGCTGAGGGAACTGGCCATTCAGCACGCCAACTCGATGCCCACCGCGTGGCCGGGCCCCGCCGTTACACTGACCTGAGCCCCGAACACCGTCTCGATGGTATGTGCATTCAGTACCTGTGCGGGGGTCCCGCTGGCGCACAACCGGCCCTTTTCCATCAGCCACAGCCGGTCGCAGTAGCGCGCCGCCAGGTTGAGGTCATGCAGCACGCACACCACCGCGATATGTGGCACGCGGGCCAGCCGGCGCAACAGGCGCATCAGATTCTGCTGCTGGCCGATATCCAGCGCGCTGGTGGGCTCGTCGAGCAGCAGCAGGCGCGGCGCCTGGCCCTCGGTGGGGCCCGCAGGGCTGATGGCCAACTGGTTCAGCGCGCGGGCGATGGTCACCCGCTGCAACTCGCCGCCCGATAGCGACAGCACGCCGCGGTCGAGCAGATGAGTGATGTCCATGGCCTCGACGATGCCGGCGCACGGCAACCCCGCATGCCCCTGGCCCAGCTGGATGAATTCGCCGACCTGCCAGTCGAACGCACTGTCCATGTGCTGGGTGACCAGGGCGCGGTTGCGCGCCAGCTGGCGCGGCGAATAGGCGCTCAACGGCTGATCGAGCAGCCGCACTTCGCCGCAGTCGGGCGTGATATAGCCGGAGATCAGCGACAACAATGTGCTTTTGCCTGCGCCGTTGGGGCCGATCAGCCCCAGTAGCTGGCCACCCTGTATGGCCTCGGTAACCGGGCTGAGGGCAAATGGCCGATGCAGGCCGACAGCGAGAAGATCGAGCATTCAGAACTCCCGGACCTTGCGGCCCAGCAACAACCAGAGAAAGTACGGCCCGCCGATCACGCTGGTGACCAGGCCGACCGGAATCTCGGCAGGGCTGAACAGGCTGCGCGCCAGGGTGTCGGCAAGCAGCAGCAGAATCGCCCCGCACAGCATCGAGGCCGGAATCAGCAGACGGTGGCCCGGCCCGAAGTACAGGCGCAGGCAGTGCGGCACCAGCAGGCCGATGAAGCCGATGATGCCAGTGAGTGCGACGCACAGGCCCACGCCCAGCGAGGAGGCCAGCACAATGCGATTTTTCAGGCGCTCGGCATTGAGCCCCGCCGCATGGGCAGACACCTCACCCAACTGGAACAGGTCCAGGTCGGCGGCGCTGCGCACCAGCACCAGCAAGGTCAACGGCAACACCACCAGCGCTACGCTCAGGGTCGACCACTCGGCACTGCCCAGGCTGCCCATGCCCCACAGGCTCAATTGGCGCAACTGTTCTTCGCTGGCCATGAAGGTCAGCATGCCGCCCACCGCGCCGGTCAGGGTATTGATCACCAGGCCGGCCAACAGCAGGGTGATGGTCGATTCGCGACCCTTGTAGCCGCGCCCGATGCGGAAGATCACCAGCGTTACCAGCAACGCCCCGACAAACCCGGCCAGAAACTGCCCATACAGCTCCAGGCCGGCAAAACGCCCATTGAACAGCACGATCCAGATCGACACCGCCAACCCCGCACCGCTGGCCTGGCCCAGCAGCGTGGGGTCGGCCAGCGGGTTGCGAAACAGCCCCTGCATGGCGGTGCCGCCTGCTGCCAGGGTCGAGCCCACCAGCACCGCCAGCAGCAGCCGCGGCAGGCGTACCTCGCTCCACACTTGCCATTCCAGCGGCGCGGGCAGATGGCCCAGCAGGATGCGCGGCGACAGGCCGATGCTGCCCACCAGCGAACACAGCGCCAGCAAGGCGCACAGGCCGGCCAGCATCAGCAACAGCGTGGGCAATGAGCGGGTGTACGAGCGCGTCATGGGAACAGCGCCCCGGCATCACGGCGCAGTTGCAGCATGGCCGCCACGGTGCGTGGGCCCAGGTTGAGCAGCGCCTGATCGTCCACCTGCACCAGGCGCCGGTGCTGACCGGCCGGGGTCAGCGCCAGGCCGCCGAGCTTCCACAGGTTGTCCTCGCCGCCCAGGGCCTGCAACCCGGCGCGGCTGATGATCACGAAATCCGGTGCAAGCGACACCATCGCTTCGGCCGCCACCTGCTTGTAGGCACTGAACGGCGCGCAGTTCTCGATGCCCGCCTGCTCCAGTGCGGCATGGGCTTCGGTGCCGCGCCCCATGATCAGCGGGATCATGCCCGCTCGATTGAAGATGAACAGCGCCCTGGGGCCCTTGAGCGGCGCCAGTGCAGCCAGCTCGGCGGCCAGACGTTGCTGCTCTGCAACCAGCGGCGGGCTCAGGGTTTCACGGTCGAAGGCCTTGGCCACCTGTTCTATCTTGCGTGGGATATCGGCGATGCGCTTGCCCCTGGGCACTTCGATGACCTCAACGCCCACGGTATCCAGCTGGCGCAACACCACGGCCGGACGCGCCGCATCGCTGAGCACCACCCGCCGCGGATGCAGGCTCAGGATGCCTTCGGACGACAACTGGCGCAGATAGCCCACCGACGGCAGGCGAGCCACTTCGGGTGGGTAGTGACTGGAATCGTCACGCCCCACCAACCGCGAAGTGGCCTGCAACTGCGCGGCAATCTCGGCCAGGTCGTTGCCGATGACCAATGTGTCGGCCTGATCGGCATGCACGGGCGCTGTACCTATTAAAAGAAGCAGGCACACACTCAGCAGCCGAGCGCTCATTGCCCCGCCTCCAACCGATCGAGCAACTCGCGCCAGGCTGGCTGTTCGGGCTGCCCGGCAGGGCGACGCCCGAACAGTTGCACGATCAGGCGCTGCTCGGCATCGAAGATCTCCAGGCTGTTGACCCCGCCTACGGCATTGGGTTTGTACACGCGCCAGGCTTCGGCTTCGACAGTGTCACGTATGCCGAAACGGGTTGGTGCGGCGTCACCGTCACCCGGCATGTCGAACACCAGGCTGTCGCCCTGCCGCGTGGCGCTGTCGAGCTTGCCGGTGTAGATCTGCGTGGAGCCGGGGCTATAGATGAAGACCATCAGTTCCAGCCCGCTGTCGGCCAGTTGCCCGAGCAGCGCCGCAGTGCCCGCGCTGCCGATACGCCGGGCAAACTGCGGGACCACGCCCTGGTTGCCCTGATAGCGGGTCAGGCCATGACGCTTGAGCAGCGCGAAGTGGTCATGCACATCCCCCATCGCTGCCCAGTCGTCGACCAGCCCGGCGACCTGTACATCTTGTTTGACCAGCGCCTCGCGCGGTGTGAAGTGCGGGTGCTCCAGGCTGCCCTGGGCATACAGCTCGGCCCACGCCTGCAGGTTCGAGCCGGGTAGCGACGCCAGGCGCAACAGCGGCGCGGCATGCCGGTCGAACACCCTCAGCTCGAAATCACCAGCGGCCTGGCCACGGGTGAGGCACAGCCAGTGCCAGGCGCGCAGGTTCAGGCGCAGGTCCAGGCCATCTTCGCCAAGCACCAGACCGACCTGGGCAACATCGTCCGACCGTGGGAAGCGCCCCACCTGGTCGAGGAATGCATGACTGGCCTGGGTCATGACCCTCAGCGGGCCAAGGTGATACAGCCGGGCCGCCACTTCGGCGGCAGGCAGGGCGAGGCTGAGGCAGTCATGCCCAAGGCGTTGGCGGAGGTCGCTGGCAGTAATAGCAGGCATGTGGGGATTCCTTGTGAGCAGAAAAGGTTCAGTGAAGGGGTGGCTGCAAGGGTGCGTCGCAGCTGGCAGCCGCCGGGGCAAGCGCAACGCCGTCGCCGTCCTGGCTGGGCAACAGCCACACGAAGTCGGCATCCTGCACGGCTGGGGCCTGGCCCTCCTCACCCAGCACCAGCACCTTCAAACCGGGATCGCGCGCGCCATGCCTGAGGTACTGGGGCGCGCCCTGGGACTTGAGGGTGTGCAGCACACCGGCGAACAACAGGCGCGGGGCCGGCGCGGCGTCGAGCACCTGGGCCATGCGCCGGTCGCGACCGTGCTGAATGGCGAGCATGGCGTTCAGTCGCGGCAGGTCGATCTCGCCACAGTGCATCTGCACGATGCGCTGACGCTGCACCTCGGCGATTGCCGCTTGCGGAAACAGGCTGGCCGCATCCGCGGGCGCGTCGGCTGCCACCTGCTTGCGTTCGCGGGAAGACAGGTTGCCGGCCAGCACCGGTGCCGGGGCCTGCATCAGTGCCTGCATCAACGGGCCGTATTGCTCCCAGCTCCAGCGCTCATCCCACTGCATGATCTTGCGCAGACGCGCCAGCCGCACGCGGTTGCCTGCGCCCAGCCACGCCTGCACATCGCCAACCGGGCGCTGCTGATCGCTATCGAGCATCTCGAGCACCACGGCGCCTTGCTTGCGCCGCTCGGCCAGGCCGGTGGCCAGCCACTGCTCGATCAGGTGATGAGCCACGTTGTCGTGGGTCTCCCCCACCATCACCGTGGGGGCTTGCGCCAGTACGTCGAGCAATTGCCCGGCATCGATCTGATGGCCGCTGCGAACATCAACGATCGCGCCCCAGCCGGGGATGTTGGCTTCGACACGGGCATAGGCGGTCTGGGCCGGCGGCGCATTGACCGTGGCGCAGCCGACGAGCAGGGCAAGGCACGCCCCAAGCAGGCAGTTCGTGTACATGAGAGGGTCCTGTGGGGTCAGTATTCGAACGTGACGCCGAACGAGGTGGTACGCCCACGCCCGGTACCGCGGTCCAGTGAGGCGGACATGATCGAGTCCACCGAGGCGTTGTAGCTGTAGGTCTTGTTCTCCACGTTCTCGACGTTGAAGAACAGGCTGACGTTCTGCTGCACCTGCCAGCTGCCGTAAAGGTCCCAGATCACGCCGGTAGACTGTGTCTTCCTGGTTTCGTACCAGTCCCAGCTTTCTTCGGCAGGGCCGGAGTACTCGCCGCGGGCGCCGAGCACCACGCGCTCGTCGAACCAGCGCGTGCCCAGGTCGAGGGTCCAGTAGCGGTCGGGCTGGCTGTTGATGTCTTCGAGTTCGATGCCCGAGGTGGTCGGCGCCTTGGTGGTGGCGCGGGTCCAGGAGAGGTTGGCGTAGACGAAGCCTGCGTCGTAGCGGCCCTCGATCTCGTAGCCGCTCATGCGCACCTGCTCGGGCCAGTTGACCCAGTTGGCCTTGGCCGAATATTCGCCGTCGTCATCGACGATGTCGAACGACTGCGGGGTGATATAGCCGTCGATCTTGCTGATGAAGCGGTTGACCTTGAGCTGGGCGTAGTCGTTGCTGCTGAACAGCCCGGCGCGACTGAGATTGAAGCCTAACTCGTAGTTGGTGGAGCGCTCCTGGCGCAGGTACGGGTTGGCCCCCACGCCGTCGGCATCGCTGGCATCGGCGGTCATCGGCACCTTCTCGAAGAACATCTCCTGCACCCGCGGTGCACGCGAGCTGCGCGACCAGCTGGTGTAGAGCTGCATCCAGTCATAGGGCTTTACGGCAAAGCCGATACGCGGGTTGAAGCTGTGCTCGCGGCGGGTGATGTCCACATCGCCCCCGCCGATACCCGTGCACTCGCGCAAAATCGAGCACTTGGGCACGTGGCCGCTGACCTTGTAGCCGTCGTAGTGCATGCCCAGGGTCATGGCATAGATGTCGTAGTCCAGCTCAAGGGTACTGAACAGGCTTTCGGTCTGCTGCTTGCCTTCGGGGTTGGCCCCGCGTTTTTCCGGCGTGTCGGCAACGAAGTCGTCGGTGTAGTAGCGCATGCCGTTGCTCCAGCTCGCTTCCACCGGGCCGAAGTTGAAACGGCTGAGGTTGGTGAAGTCGAAACCGTGGGCATCGTCGTGGGTCTTGCGGCCGATGAAGGTGGATTCCTCCACCGGCGGGTAATCGAGCTGGGTCTTGTTCTGGTAGGCGTTTACCGTCAGGTTCACCCATTCGTTGTAGGGCGTGTAGGCGTACTTGGCGCGGTAGGTTTCGTTGCGCAGTTCCCATGGGTAGTTGTGGTAGAACTCGTTGCGGTACTGCACGCCGCTGAGGTCCAGGCGGTGCAGGTCGTTGGGCTGCAGGCGCACCTTGAGCAGGCCCGAGCGCGGGCTCTGCTTGGTGGTGTCGTAGTGGTTTTCCTGGCCGGAGCTGGTCTTGTATTCGCCGGTTTGCGAACTGCTGGCGGCGGCGACGATGCCGTACACGCCTTCGCTATCCTCGGGACGGGTTCGTGCGCCGGCGGCGAGCATGCGCGTGTTGCCGTAACCGTTGTTGCCGGTGCGGTAGGTGCTGCGCACACCCACGCGGTGGTCGGGCTTGACGATGTCGTCGATATCGAAGGTGCGGAAGTTGGCAGTGCCACCCAGGGTATTGGCCCCTTCGGCGCCGTCCACCGCGCCGCGCTGCACGTCGACACCGGCCAGCAGGTTGGGGTCGACGAAGGCCATCGGCCCGCCCGAACCGTGACCGGCATTGTTGCGGAAGGTCTGGGTCACGCCGTCGATCATGGTGTTGACCCGCCCCAGGCCCGACAGCCCGCGGATGTTCACCGAAACCCCGGGCTGGCTGCGTGAATGCAGGGTGTAGGTACCGGGCATGGAACGCACCAGGCTGTTGAGGTCCTGGCGTTCGGCGTGCACTTCGCGGCTGCTGCGGATCACGCCCGGGCGCTCGCCCAGTGCATTGACCAGCGTGGGGCCCACCTCCAGTGCGCTGCGGCTCTGTTCCTCGGCGCGCAGCACGAAGCTCTTGTCCTTGAGCTGCACGATGCGCAGCCCGGTACCCATCAGCAGCAGGTCGAAGGCTTCCTTGCGGTTGTACTCGCCATCCAGGCCCTGGGTCTGGCGCTTGTCGGTCAGCTCCGGGGAAAAGGTCAGCATCACGCCGGTGGCGCCCGCCAACTGATTGAGTGCGGGCGCCAGCGGGCCTGCCGCAATCTGGTAATGCTTGCGTACAGCTGCGTGCTGAGCGGTGGGCGCCTCCATGGGCGCCGCCATTGCAACGCTGGCACCACTGACGGCAAGCGCCAGCACAGTAAGCGCGCCCTGCGCCGCCTTGAAAACACGGTGCCTGTCGGGCTGCTGGCCTGGATTTACGGTCGGCGCGATGCGTTTCACGTGAAGCTCCCTGGAACGTTGCAATGGTCTTGCAATAGAGGTCACGTGAGGCAGGCAAAAAGGGAAATGAAAATCAGTATTATTTTTAAAATCATTCAGCAGCATGCGCGCGGATAAATGTTGGAACAGTTCTGCCCGTGGTGTTCACGCGCCTACGGCGCAAAAGGACGCTATGCTTGCAGGGCCTTCCGTTGACGAACGGTGCCACAGCACCCGCACACGGAACGGCCGACTCGAGTGGCAGGGAGGCCGTGATAAAGGAACCGCACATGGAAAAATACCGATTGGCCGCTGCGCAGCTCGACGAGAGCCTCAGCAGAATTCGCGAACAACGCGATCACCTCCTCGCCCTGGGGGAGGCGGAGCAAGCCGCTCCACTCACCAGAATCCTCAACATCGTTCGACTGGAGCTTGAGCTGTCACCGGTAGGTGGGCCCAAGGCGACCAGGCATTGACGCGAGGGCACTGAAACGCGAAAGCCACCTTGATAGGTGGCTTTTCTGTTCTATAGAGTGGCGCGTCGCTTGATAGCCCTACTTCCCTGGACCCTGCCCCATGACTGATCGCCAGATTATCGTCCCCGACGAGATGAAATTGCTTTGCGAGCGTGCTGGTTATGCCCCCGCGGTAAAGGTGGGCAGCACCCTGTACTGCGCCGGGCAGGTGGGTCGAACGCCGGAGCTGGAGGTGATTGAAGACCCGGAGCAGCAGTTTCTGGCGGCCTGGGAAAACCTTCGCCTCGTGCTCGCGGCGGGCGGTTGCGGGTTTGACGACGTGGTCGAAATGACGACCTATCACATCGACATGCAACGCCATATGCCGCTGTTCAGGAGCGTGAAGGACAAGGTCTTTCCAAGGGGCACCTGTGCATGGACCTGCATAGGCGTCAGCGAACTCGCCCGACCAGGGTTGCTGGTGGAGATCAAGTGCATTGCGGTGCAGCGGTAGGTGCGGGTAAGGAGTAGAAGCCCAGAAACGAAAAAAGCCGCTCAAGGCGGCTTTTTCCGGGCTTCAACGCACTTCAGCGAAGGGCGGTGAAAGCATCTATGGTGCGGACGAAGAGACTCGAACTCTTACAGCTTGCGCCGCTGGAACCTAAATCCAGTGTGTCTACCAATTTCACCACGTCCGCGTGAAGCTTTTAAAGCAAAGGCGCCGGATTTTCATCGGGCGCCTTTTAGAATATGGGGTGGACGATGGGGATCGAACCCACGACAACAGGAGTCACAATCCTGTGCTCTACCAACTGAGCTACGCCCACCATATTGCTTTACTGCTTTTACTTGTGCCAGCTGCCTGTATTGGCGCACCCGGCAGGACTCGAACCTGCGACCATCCGCTTAGAAGGCGGATGCTCTATCCAGCTGAGCTACGGGCGCATATTTAATCTGCTTTCTGTTAGGATTACAAATTAACTTTTAGTCATACCGAACAAGCTATCAAAACCACTTATTCTGCCTGACCTTGCTAACCAGTGCTAGGCTCTGCCCGACAAGTGCGATGAATGTTATAGACGAGCGGCAAAGTCGTCAACACCTTTTTGAAAAAAATTCATTTTATTTAAGGGGTTAGGGGAATTGCCAGACCAAGCGCCTTTGCCCTGCGCCCCGGTCATGCGAGAATGCGCGCTCTTTTTATTCCCTCTCGATGGTTAATCACGCGTCATGACTGCACAACTTATCGACGGCAAGGCGATCGCCGCCAGCCTGCGCCAGCAGATCGCCCAACGTGTCGCGCAACGTCGCGAGCAAGGCCTGCGCACCCCCGGCCTGGCAGTGATCCTGGTAGGCAGCGACCCCGCCTCCCAAGTCTATGTTTCGCACAAGCGTAAAGACTGTGAAGAGGTCGGCTTCAACTCCCAGGCCTATGACCTGCCCAGCGACACCACCCAGCAGGCGCTGACCGACCTGATCGACCGCCTAAATGAAGACGCCGACATCGACGGCATCCTGCTGCAGCTGCCACTGCCGGCGCACCTGGATGCCTCGCTGCTGCTCGAGCGCATTCGCCCCGACAAGGACGTGGACGGTTTCCACCCTTATAACGTAGGTCGTCTGGCCCAGCGCATCCCGCTGCTGCGCCCGTGCACCCCCAAAGGCATCATGACCCTGCTGCACAGCACCGGTCAGGACCTGTACGGCATGAATGCGGTGGTAGTGGGCGCCTCGAACATCGTCGGCCGCCCCATGGCCATGGAGCTGCTGCTGGCCGGCTGCACCGTGACCGTGACCCACCGCTTCACCAAGGACCTGGCCGGCCACGTCGGCCGCGCCGACCTGGTGGTGGTGGCTGCCGGCAAGCCGGGGCTGGTCAAGGGTGAATGGATCAAGGAAGGCGCCATCGTCATCGACGTGGGCATCAACCGCCAGGAAGACGGCAAGCTGGTGGGCGACGTGGTCTACGAGACCGCCCTGCCCCGCGCCGGCTGGATCACTCCGGTGCCAGGCGGCGTCGGGCCGATGACCCGGGCGTGCCTGCTGGAGAACACCTTGTATGCGGCCGAAGAGCTGCACGGTTGACCCCGCTGGATTTAAGTTCCAGCGGCGCTAGCCACTAAAGGAACGGCACCTGAGAAGGTGCCGTTTTTTTTGGCCTGAAACAAACGCACGCTCGTCAGCAAAGGCCGTCAGGTTGACGAACGGTCATGACAATGGTCAGATGCGGCCCAGTTTCAGGTGCCTGCTGCCGCCGTGCAGCAGGTGAAACGGGAAGCCGGTGCGTCTTGCATGACTAGTCCGGCGCTGCCCCCGCAACGGTAAGCGAGTGAAGCATCCAACAGGCCACTGTGCGCAACGCATGGGAAGGCGGATGACTTCGAGCCTCGCAAGCCCGGAGACCGGCCTGCAAACCCACGACTGTTGAAAGGATGCGTTCAGTCATTTTGGCAAACCTGCGGTGGGCGGGCACGAGCCGGTATTCTGGCGCGCGTTCGCCGGAACCCTCCTGTGCGCTTCCCGAAAAATCCTTTTTCGAGAAGTAGATGAAGACACGTCGTTTTACCCTGATCGGTTGCCTGATCGGCAGCCCGGCCCTGGCGGCCAGCGAACCCCTGACCCTCGACCAGCAGATCGTTTCCGCACCCTCGGTGGAGTCCACCACGGTGGCCGAGATGGCGCGCTATGGCAGCAAGGTGGAGGTCGTGGACCGCGAGCAGATCGAGCGCGCCGGCCCCAGCGCCGACATCACCCGCGTGCTGCAGATGTTCGTGCCCGGCCTGTACGTGGCGCCCAAGCAGGGGCCGTTCGACTATGGCACCTATTCGCTGCTGGGCGGGCGCAACGACGACACGCTGATCATGCTCGACGGGGTGCGCCTGAACAACCGTCTCTACGGCGGCATCTATATAGACACCCTGCCCGCCGCCGCCATCGAGCGCATCGAGGTACTCAAGGGCGGCCAGAGCCTGCTGTTTGGCACCCAGGCCGTGGCCGGGGTCATCAACATCGTCACCCGTTCGGCCCATAGCCGCGACCCCTCGGGCCAGGTCAACCTGGGCGTCGACAGCTTCATGGGGCGCAACGGCGATGCACGTATCGAGCGCATCTTCAGCAACGGCCTGGGCGACCTGGGGCTGCTGGCCTACGTCAGCCACAACGTGTCCGAGGGCTACCAGCCCTACCACAGCAGCCAAATCACCTCGACGGTCAGCGACAAGAAGCGCAGCTACGAGGTCAACACCTTCGGCGCCAAGGCCGCACAAAGCCTGGGCGATGACAGCCGCCTGGAGCTGTTCTACCAGTACAGCGCCGCCAACCTGGACTTCCTGCGCCCGGACGCCAACCGCCGTACCACCAACGACCGCGTGCAGCAGATCGCCACGGCCACTTTCGAGCAGCGCCTGAACCCCGACTTCAGCTACTTCGTCAAAGGCCACATGAACGATTGGGATACGCGCTACACCCGCATCTACAACAACACCGACGGCAGCACCCGCACCCTCAACCACGACGACTACTGGGGCTTCAGCGACTGGGGCATGCAGGCCGAAGGCAAGGCCGTGCTCCCCGGCGAGCACACCCTGGTGTTCGGTACCGACAACCAGTGGTTCAAGGGCAAGGACGACGTGCTCAAGATCGATAACAACCAGGCCGAGGCCCATGCGCTGTATGTGCAGCTGCGCCCTGTCATCGACGCCCTGCCTGACTGGCACCCCAGCATCGGCGTGCGCCGCGAGCACCTGAGCGGCGGTGACAGTGCCACGGTGGGCATGCTCACCTCGCTCTACGACCTGACCGACCAGCTCAAGCTGCGCGGCCAGTTCGGCACCGCCTACAAGCTGCCCAACGCCGAGCAACTGTACGTCAACGAACCGGGCGACGAGATGGGCAACCCCAACCTCAAGCCGGAGAAGAGCCGCAATGCCGAACTGGGCCTGGACTACACCGGCCTGATCCAGGGCCAGCCTTACAGCCTGAGCGGTACGCTGTTCACCCGGCGCATCGAGGACCTGATCACCATCGTGGATGCACAATGGGTCAACGGCGATGGCGAGATCCAGGTGCGCGGCGTCGAGGTCAACGGGCAGTTCCAGCTCAGTGACCGCTGGCAGCTGGCGGCAGACATGACGCGCAACCTGAGCGAGTCGCGCAACGGCGCCACCCTCAACAACATTCCCGGGTTCTTTGCACGCAGCCGGCTGGGGTACGAGTCGGGTGACCGAATGTGGGGCGCAGGCGCGGCGGTGCGCTACATCGGCACGGTGAAAAGCCCGCGGGATGTGGACTACGGGCATTACACCGTGGTGGACGCCGATGCCTACCGCTACCTGGACGGCGCCCGCCAGCATCGCCTGAGCCTGCTGCTGGAGAACCTGCTGGACCGCGACTACACCACCAGCATGGACAGCGGCGCGCGCAAGGTGCAGAACCTGGGAAGGCCGTTCACCAGCGAAGTGCGTTACACCTACAGCTTCTAGAAGCAGCGCGGGTCAATCCCGCTCCCACAGGTGACAGATGAGCCTGTGGGAGCGGGATTGACC